>NZ_JAPVYV010000006.1:0-118452 GCF_041432055.1 Streptococcus sp. 27098_8_186 | reverse complement strand
CATGACCTTCCCCTACTGTCAACACTTTTTTTAAAATTTTTTTACTTTCTTGAAAGTTTTTTGAAGGTATCAAAAAAAGCCTGTAATACAGGCTTTTCGATTAGTCTAGTTCTTTGTTGATGATTAGAAATTTTTCTTCTCCGAAGCCTCTTTTTATTAAACCTGATCTAGCTATGTCTATAAGATCTTTTGAAAAGGATTGAATGGCTTCTTTTTCCTTATCACTTAGAATTTTCTTTGAATATTTCTTTCTAAGTTTTCTATAGTCCTGTTCTTCATTTTTAAAAAATGGGCAATGTTCTATATAGTTTTCCATTTTTTCTAATTGTACAAATAAGCCTAGTTCAAAAGCTATCGGGGAAAAAGTGGTTTCTAATGGTTGTGTACAAACACTTCTAAATTCTACTGTTCCACGGGCAGTTAGATCCTGAAATTGGTAACTTCGATGCTGTTTTAGGTCTTCTTTTACAGGTATGATGTTTTTTTCATTCCCATCAGCTGTATAGGCTGTGATCTCTTTTTGATCTAGATAGTCTTTTACACGAATAGGTTTAAAATAATAGGATTTATCTTCTCTAGTTGCAGTAAAAATAGCTGTGCAAGCAAGATTATTAAAATACTCTTCTTCACTTTGGTAGTCCTTTGGATAAATCCCTACATTCTCCTTATAATAACCATGTAAGGATTCTTCCCAGAAAATATCTCTGGCAATTTTTGTATCCCAAGACTCTGCTGAAAATTCTGAGTTAGAAAACAAATATGCTTTTGCTGTTTCAATTTTATTAAATGCATTAATGATGCGAATATAGTTATCGCGCCTCACATCCAATTGAACCTGGTTTCCGCATATAAATGCTCCGTACGAAGGATAGGAGTGTGTCTTCATCCCTGTACCATTCATTGCAAGGAAAGCCATTAACATCTTGTATCGTTCGATTTTCACTGGGCTATTATCATTTTCTTTCCACAAAGGATGGATTCCGTGCCCTTGAATTTCGTGATTATTTTCTTGTAAAATCGGTTGAATGATCTTCAAATAGTCCTCAAAACGTTTGGCCACCTCATTTATAGAACAAGCTCTCTCAAATGCAAATTCAATTGTATTGTAACTCAACTCGAATAGAATACGATCTTTAGAAGAGCAGTGAATCAATTGAATGGGATTTTGATTGTCATCTATTTTTTCAACTTCAAAATCTGATAAGTTTGCTAAGGTTCGAAAAAGATTTTTCGTCACCTCTATATTTGTTTTGTTTCCATTTGTTTCTACAATCGGAAACTCTAATTCAACTCCGACAAAGAGTTTCGAATCCTCTTTCATATTACTAAGGTACTTCTCTTTTAGTAATTTAATTGCTTGTTGTTTTGTCATTGAATCCTTTTTCTTCTATTGGAGATATGGGTTCCATTATATCATTTTTTGCTATTCTCGACTACTCATGAAAAGCAAGACAAAACGCCTGCTTACGAAATTGTTTTAAATTAAAGCAATTTCGTAAACAAGCGTCTACCATTCATTCAATATGATGAGTGTTCCCGCTGGGGAAAATCCCCAGCGGTAGACCAGAGCTAGACTAAGAATAACAGTGTATTCCATCATCATAACACTCAACAAAATTGATGATATTATACCAATTCGATGATAGCCATTGGCGCAGCATCACCACGACGTGGTTCAGTTTTAAGGATACGAGTATATCCACCGTTGCGCTCAGCATAACGAGGTGCTAATTCAGAGAACAATTTTTGAAGTGCAGTTGTTTCTGAGTATTTACCTGTTTCTTCATCAAAGTTTTGTGATGCAACTTCGTTACGTACGAATGCAGCAGCTTGACGACGTGCATGCAAATCACCACGTTTACCCAAAGTAATCATTTTTTCAACTGATTTACGGATTTCTTTCGCACGTGCTTCAGTTGTTACAATTGCTTCATTGATGATAAGATCTGTAGTCAAATCGCGAAGCATCGCTTTACGTTGTGAGCTAGTGCGTCCTAGTTTACGGTAAGCCATGTATTCCTCCTCTATTTATCGTTTTTTAACCCAAGGCCTAAGTCGGCAAGTTTGATTTTAACTTCTTCAAGACTCTTACGTCCCAAGTTACGAACTTTCATCATTTCTGCTTCTGATTTTTCAGTCAAATCGTAAACAGTATTAATGCCAGCGCGTTTCAAACAGTTATATGAACGAACTGAAAGATCTAATTCTTCGATCGTACGTTCTAAAATGCGATCATCAGAAGTTGTATCTACTTCCTTCATAACATCTGTTGCAATAGCAATTTCAGTTAAGTTTGTGAATAGATTTAGGTGTTCTGTCAAAATACGGGCAGACAAACCTAAGGCATCTTCTGGAATAATTGTCCCATTTGTCAAAATTTCAAGGGTTAGCTTGTCAAAGCCATCGTTGCTACCAACGCGTGCTGGTTCAACTTGATAATTGACTTTTGTCACTGGCGTATAGATTGAATCTACAGCAAGTGTTCCCACTGGTGCATCATCTTTTTTGTTTTGATCAGCTGGAACATAGCCACGTCCACTGTTTACAGTAAGCGTTGCTTTCAACGTTGCTCCTTCTCCGATTGTAAATAGATAATGATCAGGGTTTACAATTTCGATGTCACTATCCGTAAGAATGTCTCCAGCAGTTACTTCTGCAGGTCCTTCTACATCAAGTTCAATAATCTTTTCGTCTTGGACGTAAGATTTAACGGCGATTCCTTTAACGTTAAGAATAATTTGCATAACGTCTTCACGGACTCCTGGAACGGTATCAAATTCGTGGAGTACCCCTTCAATGTTAATTGAAGTGACAGCTGCACCTGGAAGTGAAGCCAGAAGTACACGACGAAGTGAGTTTCCAAGTGTTGTACCATAGCCACGTTCAAGTGGTTCTACGACAAACACGCCATAATCTTTGTTTTCATCAATTTTTGTTATATTTGGTTTTTCAAACTCAATCATTTGCTATACTCCCTCTTAAACGAAAAGCTGTGTAATTGTTGATGATTATACACGGCGACGTTTTGGAGGACGAGCACCATTGTGTGGTACAGGAGTTACATCGCGGATTGCAGTTACTTCAAGACCAGCAGCAGCAAGTGCACGAATAGCAGACTCACGACCTGAACCAGGACCTTTAACAGATACTTCAACAGATTTAAGTCCATGTTCTTGAGCAGCCTTTGCAGCAGCTTCTGATGCCATTTGAGCAGCAAATGGTGTAGATTTACGAGAACCTTTAAATCCAAGTGCACCTGCAGATGACCAAGCGATTGCGTTACCATGCACATCAGTAATCATAACAATTGTGTTGTTAAATGTAGCGTGAATATGGGCAATACCAGATTCGATATTCTTTTTCACACGACGTTTACGTGTTGGTTTAGCCAAGATTTTTACCTCCTTATTTTATTTTATTTTTTCTTACCTGCAATCGCAACAGCTTTACCTTTACGAGTGCGAGCATTATTTTTAGTGTTTTGTCCACGAACTGGAAGTCCACGACGGTGACGGATACCACGGTATGAACCGATTTCCATCAAGCGTTTAATGTTCAAGTTTACTTCACGACGAAGGTCGCCTTCAACTTTGATTGCGTCAACTTCACGACGGATAGCATCTTCTTGATCTGGTGTAAGATCGCGAACACGAATGTCTTCAGAAACGCCTGCAGCAGCAAGGATTTTCTTAGATGTTGGAAGTCCGATACCGTACACATAAGTCAATGAAATTACTACACGTTTGTCATTTGGAATGTCAACTCCAGCAATACGAGCCATGTTTTCTCCTTTCTATTTTATCCTTGACGTTGTTTGTGTTTTGGATTTGCTGGGCAAATTACCATAACACGACCATTACGACGAATTACTTTACAGTATTCGCAAATTGGTTTGACCGATGGTCTTACTTTCATTTTTATCCCTCCAAGTTTTTCGACTATTTAAAGCGGTATGTGATACGTCCACGTGTCAAATCATACGGACTCATCTCCACTGTAACACGATCTCCCGCTAAAATACGAATATAGTTTTTACGAATTTTACCAGAAACTGTTGCTAAAATCTGATGTCCATTTTCAAGTTCAACCGTAAACATAGCATTCGGCATCGTATCGACTACTTTGCCTTCTACTTCAATCACATCGTCTTTTGCCACGCAAAAGTACCTCCATAAATTTCGATTCATTCCTCTGAGCACAGAGGTAACAATTATAAGTCAGACTAACTAATTGTAACACTAGTTGTCCAATATTGCAAGTATGAAAAACGCTTTTATTTCAAATTTGACAAGACTTTTTCAATGTCTGAAAATACATCATTGATATCTTGGTTCCCTTGGATGTCATGTACGAGTCCTTTTGAACGATAAAATGCAATGATTGGTTCCCCTTGTGCAATATTGACATCCAAACGACGTTTAACTGTTTCTGGTTTGTCATCTTCACGTTGGTAGAAATCATGACCTTGACAGTTATCACAAGTTCCTTCAACTTTTGTAGGATTAAATACTTTGTGGTAAGTTGCACCACAAGTACGGCAGATGAATCGACCACTCAAACGTTCTAATAAGCTTTCTGGGTTCACTTCAATGTTGATGACACCTTCTAACGTGATACCAAGATCTGACAAAGTTTGATCCAAGGCATGAGCTTGTTCAATTGTCCGTGGATAACCATCCAAAAGGAAACCTGTTTCTTTAATATCATCTTGAGCAAGGCGTTCTTTGACGATTCCATTGGTTACTTCATCTGGTACCAACTCACCTTTATCAATGTATGATTTTGCAAGCACACCCATTTCAGTTTGGTTAGCCATCGCTGCGCGGAACATATCTCCAGTGGAGATGTGCGCTACGTGAAACTCTTCAACGATTTTAGCTGCTTGAGTTCCTTTACCTGCTCCAGGCAACCCCATAATTAAAAGATTCATGATGAATTCTCCTTATTTTGTTTTTAAATGGAAGCAGGAGCGAATTCCTATTTCCATTTAAAAACAAAATAGAAGGCTGACAAAGTCAACCTTATTCTATTCTGTTGTTGTGTCCATAAATCCGACATACTTACGTTTTAATAAGTAGCCTTCTAATTGTTTCATTCCCTCAATACCTGTTGAAATAATGATTAACAAACTAGTTCCTCCAAGAGCAACTGCATCTGTCAAACCAAATAAATCTCGAGCTAGGATTGGAATGATGGTAATAAAGCCAAGGAATACTGATCCGACACTTGCTAAACGACGTAGCAAACGAGACATAAACTCTTCTGTCCCCTTACCAGGTCGAACGCCTGGGATATAGGCACCACTCTTTTGAAGGTTTTCCGCCGTTTTTTCAGGATTGATCTGAACAAACGTGTAGAAGAAGGTGAAGAGAATGATCAATAAGGCATACATTGCAACACCAGTTGGTGTGTTTGTAGCCAACATGGCTTGAGCTGTTCTCACCCATCCTGCATTGTACCCCATAGCGCTAATCACTTGGAAAATTGCAGCAGGCGCTGCTGTAATCGAACTAGCGAAGATGACAGGAATAACTCCTGCTGGGTTTACTTTCAAAGGAAGGTAAGAACTTGATGGAGCTCCTTGTGCAATCTTTGTATATTGGATTGGAATCTTGTATTGTGCTTGCTCTACAAAGGTTGTAAAGTAAACAATAACCAAGACCGCAAGGATTAATACCCCAACAAAAATGAGGGAATTGGTCATTTGACCAGAACGAACGTTCACAAATGCATTTTCATAGATTTCTTTAATCATCTCAGGAATTGATGACACAATCCCCGCAAAGATAATCATTGAAACACCATTTCCGTATCCTTTATCTGTGATTTGTTCTCCAAGCCAAGTCACAATCATGGAACCGGTCGTCAGAATCGCACCGATTAATAGATAAGTCTTAGTATTTGGAGTTGCGACTAATTTCGCCTGAGACAAGGTGTGGAAGGTTGCTGTAATCCCGATGGATTGAACAAAGGCTAGAACCAAAGAAATATAGCGTGTTGCTTGGTTGAGCTTTCTTCGACCAACTTCCCCTTGTTTGCCCCATTCAACAAACTTAGGTAACAGATCCATTTGCAAAAGTTGCACGACGATCGAAGCTGTGATGTATGGGCTAACCCCTAATGCGAAAACTGAGAAGTTCCTCATGGCATTCCCAGAAACCAAACTGAGCATGTTCAAGAAGGACACATCTTGAAGGTTGTTCAGAATTTTCGCATTTACGCCAGGCACTGTAATCGTAGTTCCAATGCGGAAAACAAGAATGATAAAGATTGTAAACAAAATCTTTGATCGTACCTGTTTTACCTTAAAAGCATCTTTTAATAATTTAAAAAACATAGGTCACCTCACTTAGATGACTTCAACTGAACCACCCTTAGCAGTGATAGCTTCTTCAGCTGATTTAGAAAATTTAGCTGCTTTAACAGTCAACTTCTTAGTCAATTCTCCGTTACCAAGAATTTTGATACCTGATTTTTCAGCTTTTACAATTCCTGATTCTACAAGTACTACTGGAGTTACTTCAGCACCATCTTCAAAGGCGTTCAATTGATCAAGGTTCACAATAGCATATTCTTTAGCGTTGATGTTTGTAAATCCACGTTTTGGAAGACGACGGAACAATGGAGTTTGTCCACCTTCAAAACCAAGACGTACACCGCCACCGCTACGAGCTTTTTGACCTTTTTGACCACGGCCAGAAGTTTTACCATTACCAGATGAAGTACCACGACCAACACGGTTGCGGACTTTACGTGAACCTGTAGCAGGTTGTAATTCATGAAGTTTCATTATTTATTTTCTCCTCTTTTGTAAATTGCTAACGCATGTAATCAGGAAAAGGTGTCCTAACTACAAACTCGCCTATACTTATATTTAGTTTTAGGGGATGAGAACCTCTCATACCCCTGAAAACTTTGTTTCTATTTTAAATAGATTATTTTACTTCTTCAACTGTTACCAAGTGAGATACAGCAGTGATCATACCACGTACCGCTGGGTTATCTTCTTTAATAACAGAACTGTTCAATTTGCCAAGTCCAAGTGCTACAACAGTTTTACGTTGTGACGGGATGCGTCCGATTGGAGACTTAGTCAAAGTAATTTTAATTTGAGCCATTTGAATCTCCTTTCTTAAGCCAAGTCAGAAACTGAAATACCACGAAGGGCAGCAACTTCATCAGCGCGTTTCAATTGTGCCAAACCGTTAACAGTTGCACGAACGATGTTGATTGGAGTGTTTGATCCAAGTGATTTAGATGTAACATCTGCAATACCTGCCAATTCGACAACGGCACGAACTGCTCCACCTGCAGCAACCCCAGCCCCTTCGATAGCTGGTTTCAACAATACACGAGCTCCACCAAATACTGATGTTACTTCATGTGGAATTGTTGTTCCAACCATAGGAACTTCGATCAAGTTTTTCTTAGCATCTTCAACAGCCTTACGGATTGCTTCTGGAACTTCTTGAGCTTTACCAGTACCAAATCCAACACGGCCATTACGGTCACCAACAACTACAAGAGCTGCAAAACGAAGACGACGTCCACCTTTAACAACTTTTGTTACACGGTTGATGGCAACTACGCGTTCTTCAAGTTCAACTGCATTATCTTTAAATGCCATTTTCTAGTGTCCTCCTATTAGAATTTCAATCCGTTTTCACGAGCTGCATCAGCCAAAGCTTTAACACGTCCGTGATATAGATATCCACCGCGGTCGAACACCACTTCAGAAATACCTTTAGCAACTGCACGTTCAGCAACGAGTTTGCCGACAACAACGGCTTGTTCAGTTTTAGTTCCTTTTGAAACTTCTTTGTCAAGAGTTGAAGCGCTTGCGAGCGTTACACCCGCTACGTCATCAATTACTTGAGCGTAGATGCCTGTATTAGAACGGAATACGTTCAAACGTGGGCGATCAGCAGTTCCAGAGAGTTTTCCGCGAACGCGACGGTGGCGTTTTTGACGGATTTTGTTTTTATCTGGTTTCGAAATCACAATTTTCACCTCTTAATTTTAAAATCATGTGCTAAGCACTGAGTTGGTAAGATGAAGGTTGGTTGAAAAACAACCAAACTACATTATTTACCTGTTTTACCTTCTTTGCGGCGAACGTATTCACCAACATAACGGATCCCTTTACCTTTGTATGGTTCAGGTGAACGAAGGCTACGTACATAAGCAGCTGTTTGACCAACTACTTCTTTTGAAATTCCGCTAACAACGATTGTTGTTGGGTTTGGAAGTTCAAAAGTAATTCCTTCTGGAGCTTCAACTTCGTCTGGGTGTGATTTACCAACAGCCAAAACAAGTTTTGATCCTTGAAGTTGTGCACGGTATCCAACCCCGCGCATTTCAAGTTCTTTCTTGAATCCTTCTGATACACCAGTAACCATGTTGTTCAAAAGGGCACGAGTTGTTCCGTGGATTGTTTTCATTTCTTTTGAATCGTTTGGACGGTGAAGTGTTACTTCAGTACCTTCCACACGGATTTCAATATCTTTTGAGAACTCACGAGTAAGTTCTCCTTTAGGTCCTTTTACAGTTACAACGTTGTCATTGTTAGTGATTTCAACACCAGCAGGCAACACGATAACTTTATTACCAATACGTGACATGTTTTTTATTCTCCTGTTAAATTGTCAGGCCTTTGCGGGCCAGTTTTCACGGGGTTTAAATCTTTTTGATTTAAAAGTTAATGTTTAGGTCTCAATTTCTAAGCGAATCGAGGCATTGTCTCGCAGACATAACTTTGGGTTAGACAAGAGACAATAACGAAGAGTCACAACGAAATTGGGAGCTAAATATTACCAAACGTAAGCGATAACTTCTCCACCAACGTTCTTTTGGCGAGCTTCTTTATCAGTAAGCAAACCTTCAGAAGTTGAAAGGATAGCAATTCCAAGTCCGTTAAGAACTTTTGGAAGATCTTCACGTTTTTTGTAAACACGCAAACCTGGTTTTGATACACGTTTCAAGTTTGTGATAACTTTTTCACCGTTTTGTCCGTATTTCAAGAATACACGGATGATGCCTTGTTTGTCATCTTCGATGAATTCAACGTTTTTTACAAAACCTTCGCGTTTAAGGATTTCAGCAATCCCTTTTTTGATGTTTGATGCAGGTACTTCAAGTACTTCGTGTTTTGCTTGGTTAGCGTTACGAATACGTGTAAGGAAGTCTGCGATTGGGTCAGTCATAACCATTATAATTTCTCCTCTTACTAGTAGTTTGCAAGTTGCACTTGCTAGTTAATGATTGAGCTAGGCTCAGAAAGTTTTGATACATACAAATGAGCATTTCTCATTTGAACACGAGCTACAACCTGGGCAAAAAAGATAGATTTGTCTTTGAGCAGAGCTCCTGCACCAAATCTCCTATTTTTGCTGGGGTTGTTACGCTCTTTGTATCATGCTATTACCAAGATGCTTTTGTGACACCTGGAATTTGACCTTTGTATGCCAATTCACGGAAGCAAACACGGCAAAGTTTAAACTTGCGGTAAACTGAGTGTGGACGTCCACAACGTTCACAGCGAGTGTATGCTTGAGTAGAGAACTTCGCTGGGCGTTTGTTCTTAGCAATCATAGATTTTTTAGCCATTAGTTTTACCTCCTATATTATTTTGCAAACGGCATACCGAGGCCAGTAAGCAATGCACGTGATTCTTCGTCTGTGTTCGCTGTAGTTACGATTACGATATCCAAACCACGAGTTTTATCAACATCATCAAAGTTGATTTCTGGGAAGATCAATTGTTCTTTCACACCAAGTGTGTAGTTTCCGCGTCCATCAAATGATTTTGTTGGAACACCATGGAAGTCACGTACACGTGGAAGTGAAACTGTTACCAATTTATCCAAGAATTCGTACATACGTTCACCACGAAGGGTAACTTTTGCACCGATCGCAACACCTTCACGAAGACGGAAGCCGGCGATTGATTTTTTAGCCTTAGTGATCAATGGTTTTTGACCTGAGATCAAAGCAAGCTCTTCAGCAGCTTTTTCAAGGTTTTTAGCATTTGACACTGCATCACCAACACCCATGTTCAAAACGATTTTATCAACTTTTGGCACAGCCATAACTGATGAATAGTTGAACTGTTCAGTCAATGATGGTACTACTTCATTAAGGTATTTTTCTTTTAAACGATTAGCCATTATACTTCTCCTTTCCTTCGTGATTAGTCAAGCACTTCGCCTGATTTTTTGTTGTAGCGAACTTTTTTGCCGTCTACAAATTTGTAGCCAACACGTCCAGCAACACCGTTTTTGTCCAAAACTTGAACGTTAGAAGCATGGATTGGAGCTTCTTTTTCAACGATTGCACCTTGAGGGTTTTCGTTATTTGGACGTTGGTGTTTCTTGATGATGTTTACACCTTCTACAACAACTTTATTTACTTTTGGAAGAGCAGTAAGAACAACAGCTTCTACGCCTTTGTCTTTACCAGCGATAACGCGAACTTTGTCGCCTTTTTTTACAAACATTTTATTCTCCTTTTATTCTTACGCCCGATGGGCACCCTGGCTAAGCCAGGGGACTGTGTTTGTTTTTTTATTGATTAAAGTACTTCTGGAGCAAGTGATACGATCTTCATGAAACCACCGTCACGCAATTCACGTGCAACTGGGCCAAAGATACGAGTTCCACGAGGAGTTTTGTCGTCACGGATGATCACTGCTGCATTTTCGTCGAACTTAATGTATGAACCATCTTTACGACGAGCACCTGATTTAGTACGAACGATAACAGCTTTTACAACGTCACCTTTCTTAACCGCACCACCAGGAGTAGCTTGTTTTACAGATGCAACGATTACATCACCGATGCTCGCGAATTTACGTTTTGAACCACCAAGAACTTTGATTGTCAAGATTTCGCGTGCGCCACTGTTGTCAGCGACTTTCAAACGAGTTTCTGTTTGAATCATTTACGTTTTCTCCTTTCAGGTATGATTAGATGATGACCGCTTCTTCAACGACTTCTACAAGACGGAAGCGTTTTGTAGCTGAAAGCGGACGAGTTTCCATGATACGAACGATATCGCCTTCTTTAGCAACATTGTTTTCATCATGAGCTTTGTATTTTTTAGAATAGTTGATACGTTTACCATAGACTGGGTGGTTACGTTTAGTTTCAACTACAACTGTGATTGTTTTGTCCATTTTGTCAGACACAACGCGTCCAACAAGAACTTTACGATTATTGCGTTCCATTGAAATTCTCCTTCCCTAGTCTATTATTTAGCTTCTGATTGAACAGTTTTGATACGAGCGATTTGTTTTTTCACTTCTTTCAAACGTCCAGTTTGTTCCAATTGACCAGCAGCTGCTTGGAAACGAAGTTCAAACAATTCTTTCTTCAATTCATTTTCACGCTTCGCGAGTTCTTCTTGAGAAAGACCACGAAGTTCTTTAACAAATTCTTTTACTTCTGTAAGTTTCATGACCTCTCCTTATTCTGCTTCACGTTTCACAAATTTAGTTTTAACTGGCAATTTGTGGCTAGCAAGACGAAGTGCTTCGCGTGCGATCTCTTCAGATACACCAGCGATTTCGAACATCACTTTACCACGTTTAACTGGTGCTACCCAACCTTCAGGAGCCCCTTTACCAGATCCCATACGTACCCCGATAGCTTTAGCGGTGTATGATTTGTGTGGGAAAATCTTAATCCAAACTTTACCACCACGTTTCATGTAACGAGTCATGGCGATACGAGCAGCTTCGATTTGACGGTTTGTGATCCAGTGGCTAGTTGTAGCTTGAAGACCGTATTCACCGAATGCTACTTCTTTTCCACCTTTTGCTTCACCGCGCATTTTACCACGGAATTCGCGACGGTGTTTTACACGTTTAGGTACTAACATTGGTTATTTACCTCCTTTAGCGTCTTTACGAGCCGGAAGAACTTCACCACGGTAGATCCATACTTTAACACCAAGTTTACCGTAAGTAGTGTCTGCTTCTTCCCAAGCGTAATCGATATCAGCGCGAAGTGTGTGGAGTGGAACAGTTCCTTCAGAGTATCCTTCTGCACGGGCAATATCTGCACCGTTCAAACGACCTGATACTTGAGTTTTGATCCCTTTAGCTCCAGCACGCATAGCACGTTGGATTGCTTGTTTTTGTGCACGACGGAAAGCAACACGTTGTTCCAATTGACGAGCGATTCCTTCACCAACAAGGTGAGCATCCAAGTCAGGACGTTTGATCTCAATGATGTTGATGTGTACTTGTTTACCAGTCAATTTGTTAAGAGCTGCACGAAGTGCATCAACGTTTGCTCCACCTTTACCGATAACCATACCTGGTTTAGCAGTGTGAAGAGAAACGTTAACTTTGTTTACTGCGCGTTCGATTTCAATAGTTGAAACGGCTGCGTCAGCCAATTCTTTTTGAATGAATTTACGGATTGCAAGATCTTCATGAAGGTAATCCGCGTATTCTTTTTCAGCATACCATTTGGCATCCCAATCACGGATGATACCAACACGCATACCAATTGGATGTACTTTTTGACCCACGAGTTTACCTCCTTATTTTTCTGCAACAGCTACTGTGATGTGAGCTGTACGTTTGTTGATTGGTGAAGCTGAACCTTTCGCACGTGGACGGAAACGTTTCATTGTTGGTCCTTCGTTTGCGAATGCTTCAGATACTACCAAGTTAGCTTTTTCCAAACCAAAGTTGTTTTCAGCGTTTGCTACTGCTGAGTTCAACACTTTAAGGATGATCCCTGCAGCTTTGTTTGGTGTGAATGTCAAAATAGCGATGGCATCGGCTACGCTTTTACCACGGATGTTGTCAAGAACAAGACGTGATTTACGAGGTGAAACACGCACTGTACGAGCCATTGCTTTAGCTGAAGTAATTTCTGCCATTTATGTTCTCCTTATTTTCTACGTGTCTTCTTGTCGTCTGCCGCGTGACCTTTGTAAGTACGAGTTGGTGCAAATTCACCAAGCTTGTGACCTACCATGTCTTCTTGGATGTAAACAGGTACATGTTTACGTCCATCATAAACTGCGATAGTGTATCCGATGAAACTTGGGAAGATCGTTGAACGACGTGACCAAGTTTTAATTACTTTTTTCTTTTCGTCGTTTGCTTGAGCTTCAACTTTTTTCATCAAATGCTCATCGACGAAAGGTCCTTTTTTAAGACTACGTCCCATTTTGTAATTTTCTCCTTTAAAATTTAGTACCACAGCGGCTTGCGCTGCTAGGCAGCGCTACCGAGCTGGCGGAAAGTGTAAGCTAGTTGCTTATGATTATTTTTGGTTGCGACGACGAACGATAAGTTTGTCTGATTTCGCTTTCTTGTTACGAGTTTTAAGACCAAGCGCAGGTTTACCCCAAGGAGTAGATGGCGCTTTACGTCCAACTGGTGCTTTACCTTCACCACCACCGTGTGGGTGATCATTCGGGTTCATTACAGAACCACGAACTGTAGGGCGAACACCTTTCCAGCGGTTACGTCCCGCTTTACCAAGGTTTACAAGTCCATGTTGTTCGTTTCCGACAACACCAACTGTAGCACGGCAAGTTCCAAGAATCATACGAACTTCGCCTGATTGAAGACGAACAAGTACATATTTACCTTCAGAACCCAATACTTGAGCAGAAGCTCCAGCAGCACGTACCAATTCTCCACCTTTACCAGGTTTCAATTCGATGTTGTGGATCAAAGTACCAACTGGGATGTTAGCAAGTGGAAGAGCATTTCCGACTTTGATATCTGCTTCTGGTCCTGATACGATGCGTTGACCTACTTCAAGGCCTTTAGGGGCGACGATGTAAGCTTTCACACCGTCAGTGTAGTGTACAAGCGCGATGTTAGCTGAGCGGTTTGGATCGTATTCGATCGTTTTAACGACTGCTTCAACTCCATCCTTATTACGTTTGAAATCGATCAAACGGTAATGACGTTTGTGTCCACCACCTTGGTGACGAACAGTGATACGACCGTTGTTGTTACGACCTGCTTTGTTTTTAAGAGAAACAAGCAAAGTTTTCTCAGGTGTGTTTGTTGTGATTTCAGCGAAATCCAAAGAAGTCATATTACGGCGACCGTTTGTTGTTGGTTTATAAACACGAATTCCCACGATATTTCCTCCTTAGATTATTCAGCTTCAGTAGCAAACAACTCGATTGCTTTAGAATCAGCTGCAAGCGTGATGATAGCTTTTTTAGTTTTTGAAGTAAAACCAGTGTAACGTCCAACGCGTTTTGCTTTAGGTTTTACGTTTACAGTGTTCACATTCGCAACTTTTACACCTTCAAACGCAGCTTCAACAGCTTGTTTGATCAAAAGTTTGTGAGCGCGAGTGTCAACTTCGAATACATATTTGCCTGCTTCAAGTTGAGCCATTGACTTTTCAGTGATAACAGGTTTTTTGATAACATCATACAAATTCATTATGCAAGAACCTCCTCGATTTTAGAGATAGCTGCTTGAGTAACAAGAAGTTTGTCACTATTTGCGATGTCAAGAACACTTGCAGTTGTAGCAGTCGCAACTTTCACGTTTGGAAGGTTACGAGCTGAAAGAGCTGCGAATTCATTTCCTTCTTCAAGAATAACAAGGACTTTAGAATCGATGCTCAAAGCTGCAAGAACTTTTGCAAATTCAGCAGTTTTTGGAGCTGTAAATTCAAGAGAATCAACGGCTACAAATTTGTTTTCAGCAACTTTTTCTGAGTAAACAGATTTAAGTGCAAGGCGACGAACTTTTTGAGGAAGTTTGTACGCATAGTTACGTGGAGTTGGTCCGAAGACGATTCCACCACCACGCCATTGTGGAGAGCGGATAGAACCTTGACGCGCACGTCCAGTTCCTTTTTGACGCCATGGTTTGCGTCCGCCACCTGAAACGGCTGAACGGTTTTTAACTGCGTGAGTTCCTTGACGAAGGCTAGCACGTTGGCTGATGATCACATCAAATACAACTGCTTGGTTTGGTTCGATACCAAAGATCGCATCGTTAAGAACAACTTCGCCCGCTTGTTTACCAGTTTGGTCGAATAATGTTACATTTGCCATTTTGACTGTATTCCCCTTTCCTTATTATTTACCAGCCTTAACTGCTGACTTGATAGTGATAAGAGATTTCTTAGCACCTGGTACGTTACCTTTGATAAGGATAACGTTCTTTTCTGGAACAACTTGTACAACTTCAAGGTTTTGAATTGTTACACGATCGCCACCCATGCGTCCTGCAAGGTTTTTACCTTTGAATACGCGGTTAGGTGCAACAGGTCCCATAGAACCTGGACGACGGTGGTAACGAGAACCGTGAGCCATTGGTCCACGTGATTGTCCGTGGCGTTTGATAACACCTTGGAAACCTTTACCTTTAGAAGTACCAGTTACATCAACAATGTCTCCAGCTTCGAAAGTGTCAACTGTGATTTCAGCACCAACTTCCAAGCCTTCAACGTTTTTGAATTCACGAATGAAGCGCTTAGGAGCCGTGTTAGCTTTTGCTACATGTCCTTTAGCAGGTTTGTTGCTCAATACTTCGCGTTTGTCATCGAAACCAACTTGGATAGCGTTGTAACCATCTGTTTCAACAGTTTTAACTTGAAGAACAACGTTTGGAGTTGCTTCGATAACTGTTACAGGGATCAATTCGCCAGCTTCAGTGAAGATTTGAGTCATTCCCACTTTTTTCCCTAAGATTCCTTTTGTCATGAGAAAATAGTTCCTTTTCTATAGTTTTTTATTCAAAAAGTTTTTAACGAGCGTTTTTTATGCTCTGGATCAAGCTTTAGATTAAAGTTTGATTTCTACGTTTACACCACTTGGAAGATCCAATTTCATCAAAGCGTCAACTGTTTTTTGAGTTGGGTTGATGATGTCGATCAAACGTTTGTGTGTACGCATTTCGAATTGTTCGCGAGAATCTTTGTATTTGTGAGTCGCACGAATGATTGTGTAGAGGCTACGCTCAGTTGGAAGTGGGATTGGACCCGCAACTTGTGCACCTGTACGAGTAGCTGATTCTACGATTTTTGCAGCCGCTGTGTCGAGTGTACGGTGTTCGTACGCTTTCAAACGGATGCGGATTTTTTTGTTTGCCATCTTTTTCTCCTTTTCGTCTATTTAAGATAATAGGCTAGCTCCACAAGAAAACCGACGCGCGTTGCGTGGCAATGCAACCGAGCGTGTCGCAACCTCTTGCATCAAAGCTAATAGCTGTTTTTCACAGCACCATAGTAGTTTAACACAAACAGAGGCCCAATGCAAGGGATTTGAGAAGATTTTTTTCGTTTTTTTGATGAAAGTGTTTTCGAAAGAAATTGAGTACTAAAAAAGTTGCTATTATATAGGAAAAAGGGAGCGAGACAGAACAAATTTATATCCAATTTGTTCGTCGTCTCGCCCCCGCACAGTTGATTAGGTTATCTTTAGAGCTTAACAAGCGAACAAAGATACCAATCAACCACTGCGTCTAGCAGTTATTCCTATTATTCTCAGATGGCTGTAGTCTTTTTTCTTCCTATTATCTATTTCTAGAAATTCCGTCCTGATTTGTTATAGCCATATTTTTCGACGAAATGCTCACGGAATTCTAAGAGATTGTCATCCATGATGGCTTGACGAACCTGCTTCATGAGGTTGATCAAGAAGTACAGGTTGTGGTAGCTTGTCAAGCGAATGCCGAAGGTCTCATCTGCCTTGAGGAGGTGGCGAAGGTAAGCTCGGGTATAGTTCTTACAAGTGTAGCAATCACATTCGGGATCTAGCGGTGTAAAGTCTTCTGCAAATTGCGCATTTTTCACTACTAGGCGTCCTTGACTAGTCATACAGGTACCATTTCGCGCAATCCGCGTCGGCAAGACACAGTCAAACATGTCCACTCCACGAATAACGCCATCAATCAGACTGTCTGGAGCTCCTACTCCCATGAGATAGCGTGGCTTGTTTTCTGGTAAGAGCGGAGTAGTGAAATCAAGCACGGCATTCATCTCTTCATGGCTTTCCCCAACAGCTAAGCCACCGATGGAATAACCTGGGAAGTCCATGCTGACCAAATCTTGGGCAGACTGACGGCGCAAGTCTTCAAATCCAGCCCCTTGGACAATCCCGAAAAGACCTTGATCATGAGGGCGACGGTGAGCCTTCAGGCCACGTTCTGCCCAACGACTGGTCCGTTCGATCGATTTTTTCACATAATCATAGGGCTGATAGAACTGAGGGCATTCATCAAAGGACATCATGATGTCGCTCCCTAGATTGTTTTGGATGGAGATGGCTTTTTCTGGAGAGAGGAACATCTTCGAGCCGTTGAGGTGATTTTTAAAGGTTACCCCTTCTTCGGTGATATTGCGGGTATCCGCTAATGAATAGACCTGAAAGCCTCCACTATCTGTCAAAATGGGCTGGTCCCAGTTCATGAACTGGTGCAGTCCTCCTGCTTTTGCGACTAGATCATCCCCGGGACGAAGCCAGAGATGGTAGGTGTTGGCCAAGATAATTCCGGAGCCCATTTCCTTGAGTTCTTCTGGCGATTGGGTCTTAACGGTTGCCTGAGTCCCTACAGGCATAAACATTGGGGTCGGGAAGGTCCCGTGAGGGGTGATAATTTCTCCCAGACGAGCACCTGTATGCTTTTCTTTTTTGATTAATCGATATTGAATCGGTGAATCTGTCATGGTTACCTCCGTACTGGGAAAAACAGTCCCAGCCTTCTTATTCCTGTCACAGTTTTCCTGTGAGCACCTGTACGATTGTACCAAATTTTACCGGCTCTGTCACGGACTTATGTTATAATAAAAAGTACTACTATGAAGAGAGTGTCATCTATGAACCTTAAACTGATTCGCCTCCGGGCACGTACCATGCAAGTCCAGCAACCGGGCTTAGCTATCCTTTTTGCTCTTCCGGTCCTGTTGACCATTCTTGCTAACTTTCTCTTAAGTGGGCAAGATCTGATCGATCTACTACCGGATATGACCTTGCTGCAAGCAAGTATCTACATGATCCAGCGGCAGCTCTTTCCTTCTGTCGTCTCCTTTGTCATCTCCATTTTAGTGGTTGGTGCGACTTTTAGCTATTTAGATACGATTAATCCCAAGATCGAACACCGAACACGCGTCTTAGATATCTTTAAACAAGACCGCTTTACCTCTGTATTTGCCACCTTGATCTTAAAGCAAGTCGTCCTCTTTTTATGGGGAATCATCCTCTATGTGGGGAGTCTCATCAGCACCTACGCTAGCATTCGATTTTTGGCGATCTACGATAAGGTGAGCAACCCTAGCACCCTGAGTGCTTCTAGTCCTGAATTCCAATCTCTCATGCAACAAATGCCTCTGATGACTGCTGGTGTTGTACTTGGCCTGATTGGCCTCCTCTTTTATCTGCCACAATACTACAGTCTCAGCTTGGTCGAATTGATCCTCTATGAGCAATTACGAGACGGCGACTACAAGGGAGCCTTTGGAGTCCTTCGCCAAAGTCGTGAAACCATGAAAGGGTTCCGCAGCAATCGCTTGGTGCTCGATCTAACCTTGGTTGGTTGGTACTTCTTGAATTACTTCACGCGCGATGTCATCGGCTTTTATACCATGCCTTACTTTATCAACTGCCAAATTGCCTTTTATGATCAAATCAAGCAGATTAAACAAGGGCCGCGCCATTTTACAGGCCATCCAAACCATGAAACTGAATAAGAGTAAGAAGAAAACCCCAACAAGCTGGGGTTTTCTTCTATTCAATTGTTTATCATTTATAAACCGTATAGGGAGTCTCCTAAGAGCAGTCGGGTGTGTTCCCGTTTGATACAGCGGTTCATGACGATATCTTCTCGTCCAGCTCCACGAAGGATTTCTTCTGCTTCTTGATTTTCCAGCTCCAATTGTGCCCAGAAAATTTTCGCATCCGTCTCAATAAAATCACGTGCCACATCTGGTAAAAACTCACTGCGACGGTACACATCAACGATATCTACTGGGAAAGGAATTTCCTGTAGGCTAGCATAAACCGTCTCCCCAAGGATCTGACCACCGGCTGCACGAGGGTTGACAGGAATAATCCGATAGCCCCGCTCTTGCATCTCCTTGCTAACACGATGACTGGTCGTATCTTCATGGTCAGATAATCCAACCACAGCGATGATCTTGCTGGTTTCTAGGTAATGTTTGATAATGCCATCACTAGGATTGCGAAATGAATAAGCCATAAGAATCTCCTTTTGTATGCGTTTCCTTTCTTTAAATAGTATAACAATACGGAAGGCATTGCAAGTGTTTGTCGTTAAAAGCGGTAGGAAACTGAAAAGTCTCCTACCGCTTTCTGTTTTGAACAAACTCAATTTTATTTGGCTTCATACCATGTTTTGCCTTCATTCTCATCAGCTTCTAGTGGAACTGCAAGTTCGATAGCGGATTCCATAGTCTCTTTGACGAGTTCTTTAATCGCTGCCAGTTCATCACTTGGTACCTGCAGAACGATTTCATCGTGCACCTGAAGAAGCATCTTGGTCTTGTATGCTCCTCTTTCTAGCGCTTGGTCCAAGTGGATCATGGCAATTTTCAAGATATCTGCTGCCGATCCTTGGATGGGTGAGTTGATAGCTGTCCGCTCCGCAAAGCCTCGAACATTGAAGTTGCGAGAATTGATATCTGGAATCTCCCGACGACGCTTGAAGAGGGTTTCTACATAGCCTTTGTCACGCGCTTCCCGTACCACTCTCTCCATATAGTCCTTGATGCCAGGGTAGCGTTCGAAATAGGTCTCAATGTAGGCCTTGGCTTCTTTTCGACTGATCCCCAGGTTGTTAGACAGGCCAAAGTCGGAAATTCCATAAACCACACCGAAGTTTACTGCTTTTGCATTGCGGCGGTCATTTGGCGTCACATCTTCTGGTTTTTCAATGTTGAAGACGCGCATAGCAGTCGATGTATGGATATCTGCCCCATGCTTAAAGGCATCAATCAAATGCTCATCTCCTGAAATATGGGCCAAGACGCGCAGTTCGATCTGTGAATAGTCCGAACTCAACAAGACACTGTTTTCCTCTTCTGGGACAAAGGCCTTACGAATAAGACGGCCTTGCTCCAAACGGACAGGAATGTTTTGCAGGTTGGGATCCACGCTGGACAAGCGGCCTGTCTGCGTCAAATCCTGTACATAACGGGTATGGATCTTCCCATCTTCCAAAATCCAATCTTGAAGACCGATGACATAGGTTGACTGGATCTTAGCAATTTGGCGGTATTCAAGAATCTTAGACACGATTGGTTCAATTGGAGCCAGGCGTTCCAAGACATCAACAGCTGTTGAATAGCCGGTTTTGGTCTTCTTAGTATATTCAAGAGGGAGTTCCAATTTTTCAAAGAGGATGACGCCCAATTGTTTTGGAGAATTGATGTTGAACTCTTCTCCTGCAAGCTCGTAGATTTCTTGGGTCAAGCGCTCCAAGACCACTTCGTTTTCCACCTGCATGTCTTCTAGGGTCTGGCGCTCTACCTTGATCCCCGCGATTTCCATCTTGGCCAAAACAGCTGCTAGTGGTTGCTCCATATCATAGAGCAAATCTAGCTGGTCATGGGCTTGCAACTGCTCCATCATAGGCTCTTCGGTATCCAGTAGAACAGCAACTTTCCGTGCCAAATGCTCTAATAGGACTGCCTTTTCTGGGATAGCTTTTTTTGCTCCCTTGCCATAAACGACTTCGTCCAGCGGCAGCGCAATCTGACTATAGAGACTCGCAATGGTTGAAATCTCATTGTCCTCTACGGTCGACAAGAGATACTTGGCCAATCGACTGTCAAACGCGGGATTTTGAAGGGTAATGCCCAAGTGGCTGAGCAAGACCTTGGCCCGTTTAAAGTCATAGACCTTGAGGGGCGTTTTTTCGAGAAATTCTTTGAAAATCGGTGTTTGTAAAAGACCAGTATCTGTACTCGCGTAGAGCTGACCTTTGGTCCCCCATGCGAAACCGATAATGGGTTCTGTATGGTAATTGTCCCCAAAAATCTCAAAATGGAAGAAACTATCTTCCGTGAGCATATCTGAAGTGACTTGCTCGACTTCTGTATAGTCAATAGCTACAGGAGCTGCTTCTTCTCCACTGAGATCCAAGGCCTGACGGAGTTGCTTAAAGCCCATCTCCTCATAAAACTTGGCGAGATTTTCTAGATGAGGGCCTGTATAGGTGATATCGTCCAGGCCAATTTCAATGGGCGCATTAGTATCGATGGTTGCGAGAGTCTTAGACAGATAGGCCTGCTCCTTGTCGTTGATGAGGTTTTCCTTCATCTTAGAAGCCTTCATCTCGTCGATATGCTCGTAAATGCCATCGAGAGAACCGTACTCTAGGAGTAGTTTGATCCCGGTCTTTTCTCCGATCTTAGTAACACCTGGGATATTATCCGATTTATCTCCCATCAAGGCCTTGAGGTCGATAAATTGCTCGGGTGTCAGCCCCATCTTTTCTTTGAGATAGGCTGGAGTGAATTCCTCAAACTCCGCTACCCCTTTTTTAGAGATTTCAACCACCGTATTGTCATCTGTCAGCTGGATCAAATCCTTATCCCCAGAGACAATAGTCACATCAAATGGCACCGAGGTAGTTTCTGCCATCTTATCCAGCGTTCCAATAATATCATCCGCTTCATACTGAGCTAGCTCATAATGGCGGATCCCCAAATGATCCAGTTGTTCACGAATGAAAGGAAACTGCTCACGGAACTCATCTGGAGTTTTTGCACGGCCCCCTTTGTAGTCGGCATACATCTCCGTCCGAAAAGTCGTCTTTCCTGCATCAAAAGCAACGAGGACATGGGTCGGTTGGATGCGCTCCAAGAGATGACTCAACATGAGGTTAAAGCCATAGACCGCATTGGTATGCAAACCATTGGCATTTTTGAAGCGATCAATTTGATGATAGAGTGCGAAAAAGGCACGAAAAGCGACGGAAGACCCGTCGATGAGTAGTAATTTATTCTTTTTTTCCATAGGCCTATTATACCACGAATCATAAGGTCTCTGGTACATAAAAACTCTACCCTTTCGGGTAGAGCCTTCTTTAGGAGTTTCTTATGAAAAATGAAGAGAAGTGTTTATTCGCCGTAACAAGAACCTTGTTGTGGCAATTTCTTAAAGCGTTTTGGATAATTAACTGAGATTTTCATTTTCTGTACCTCATTTCTTATTGGATGAGTACAGTATACAAGAGAAACCTAAACGATTCCTTATAGAAAGCTTCAAGAAAACTAAAAGCTGAGGCGCAAAACACGCGGTTGTTTTTTGCTGCAAGCTGGTAACTGAAGATGGAGCCCTGTCTCATCTTGGCTCCAAGAAAGAAGCTGACTTTCTCCAAGGAGCTCTACCTTTTGAATGCGCGCATGAAGAATTCTCGGTTGCTTGAGATCATAGGCGAGAGACGGCAAGGTCAGCTCTTCTGTCCTTCCACTTGGTTCCAGCTGGATAGCATAAAGCAGGCCTTCACGCATGGTATAGCGGAAATCTTGGCTGGTATAGAGTGGCGCTTGCCCGTCTGAGAAGGAACCTTCCTGGGCCTCGGTCGGTCCGTCCGATGACACCCGCCAAGGCCGACTCTGATAAATGGCTTCTCCATTTACCGCCAGCCAGTCCCCGATCTCTGTGAGGATGTCTTGGTCTTGCTCAGGGATAGTGCCATCTGCCTTGGGCCCAATATTGAGCAGAAGATTGCCATTTTTTGCCACAACATCAACTAAATTTTGCAGCAATTCCTTACTGTTCTTGTAGGCTAGTTCCTGGGTATAGCACCAAGAATTACGGGCGATCGCGGTATCCATTTGCCACGGAAAGGCTTGCGTCTCTCCGTATCCTCCCCGCTCCATCTCGACGATTCCTGAACCGAAAGGGAGGGCATCCTGTTTGTAACAAACAGCCACCTTGCGATCCTCTTGTGCTGCTAGATTGTAATAATAAGCCAAAAAGCGCATCAAGTAGGGACGGAAGCTCTCATGCTGGATCCACCAGTCAAAATAAAGGAGCTCTGGCTGGTAGTCCCGCACCAGTTCACAGGTTCGCAAAAGCCAGTCTTCCAAGAATTCTTTACTTGGATAAGGCTTGGAAGTCAGATCAAAATGATCCTTGGGCTCTGGCTTGGCTGGCCAATAAAGGCTGTCTCTTGGGACTTCTTGCGGAATGTCACTAGTGAATTCCTTGCCATGTGAAAAGAAAAACTGGTGTTCTGCCCGGTGAGAGGACGTACAGAAGTGCAGGCCACGTTTTTCTGCTTCCTCCCTCAACTCCCCTAAAACATCTCGTCTCGGCCCCATTTCTAAGCTATTATAAGACGAGAGAGTAGAGGCATACATCTGAAAGCCATCGTGGTGCTCCGCAACTGGGAAAAGATACTGAGCTCCCGCTTTTTGAAAGAGATCTAGCCAAGATGCCGGATCAAAACGATCGGCTGTAAATAGAGGAATGAGATCCTTATAACCAAAGCTAGCCTGGTCTCCAAAATGCTCTCGATGATAGTCATAGCAAGGATTCCCTTGGATATACATATTTCGCGAATACCATTCCGAACCAAAGGCAGGTACACTGTAGACCCCCCAGTGGATAAATATTCCAAATTTGGCATCTCGATACCAATCTGGACAGACTTGATGGCTAAGAGAGTCCCAGGTTGGTTCAAAAGGACCTGACTGGACAACTTGATCAATCTCTTCAAGGCTTATCATTCTCTTCTCCTCTTTTCTTGTTACTACCTCTATTGTAACGAGAAAGCCTCGTTTGTAAAGACAAACGAGGGGAATGTTTAAAATAGTAGACAAAGAGCTTGATCTAGGAGAATCAAGCTGATGATGAATGGAATGAACCTTCTAGCCCTTCACTGCTTGAGAAATAAAACGTGCGATGGCGTCTGTCTCCCCTTGGTGGAGAGCCTTAACGATTTTAGACCCCACAATAACCCCATCTGAGACCTTGTTGAAACGGTGAACATCCTCCATGCTGGAAACTCCAAAACCTGTTAAAACAGGAATGGATGCTATTTCGTGTAATTGGGCCAAGTGGTGATCCAAATCATCTCGATAGCTACCAGCTTTCCCCGTCACTCCATTGACAGCAACGGCATAGATAAATCCTTCTGCATCTTGGATCAATTTCTTTTGGCGCTCGATTCCTGTGGTTAGGCTCACTAGCGGCACCAAAGCGATGTCTTTATCCACTAATAGAGGCTCTACCAGATCCGCATGCTCATGAGGAAGATCCGGAATAATCACTCCCTTGACCGCTGTTCCTTCTACATCTCTAAAAAAGTTTTCGAGCCCATATTGGAACAAGGGGTTGAAATAGGTCATGATAACCAAAGGAACACTTGTCTCCAAGTGCTGGATCGTTTGCACCAGACCCTCTGTCGTTGTCCCATGGGCTAAACTGCGCAATCCTGCCTCTTCAATCACAGGGCCATCTGCCACCGGATCTGAAAAAGGAATGCCAACTTCAATGGCTGAGACACCAAGCTCCTCCAAAAATTGGATGGTTTCCTGCAAACCTGCCAGGCCTTTTTCATGATCTCCTGCCATGATATAAGGAACAAAGATCCCTTGCTGCTGGTCTTTCAGCTTTTGTAAATGCTCTGTTAAGGTCTTTCCCATCTTACTCTCCTCTCTCTTGTTCTAGGCGGTCTTTGACTTGTACCACATCTTTATCCCCACGACCTGATAAGCAAACAATCATGGATTTTTCAGGCCCCATCTCCTTGGCCAATTTCACCGCATAGGCGATAGCATGGCTCGATTCCAGAGCTGGAATGATTCCTTCTACTTTCGAAAGCAATTGAAAGGATTCTAGGGCTTCTTGGTCTGTCACAGGCACATAGGTTGCCCGCTTGATGTCATGGAAATAAGAATGCTCTGGCCCAATTCCTGGATAATCGAGACCTGCTGAAATCGAGAAGGCTTCTAAAATCTGTCCATGGGCATCCTGTAAAACATCCATCAAGGCTCCGTGAAGGACTCCCGGACGTCCCTTGGTCAAGGTTGCTGCATGCTGGTCTGTATCTACCCCAAGGCCAGCAGCTTCTGCCCCATACATGGCAACAGAGGTATCCTCAACAAAAGGATAAAAGAGGCCAATGGCGTTCGATCCGCCTCCTACACAGGCTAGGACTGCATCTGGTAGAGCCCCGTCATTTTGCTCTGCAAATTGGCGTTTGGCTTCTCGACCGATGACACTTTGAAAATCACGGACAATCTCTGGGAATGGGTGAGGTCCTAGAGCAGAACCCATGATATAGTGGGTATCCTCCACATTTGCTACCCAGGCTCTAAGGGCAGCATTGACCGCATCCTTGAGGACACGTGACCCATCTGTTACTGATTGAACCTTGGCGCCCAATAACTCCATCCGAAAGACATTGAGGGCTTGGCGTTTGACATCTTCTTCCCCCATGTAGATGGTACATTCCATATCAAATAAAGCAGCAGCTGTTGCTGTTGCAACACCGTGCTGTCCAGCCCCTGTTTCTGCGATGATCTTCTTTTTGCCCATCCGGTGTGCCAATAAAACCTGTCCTAGGGCATTA
This sequence comes from Streptococcus sp. 27098_8_186, assembly GCF_041432055.1. NCBI lineage: Bacteria > Bacillati > Bacillota > Bacilli > Lactobacillales > Streptococcaceae > Streptococcus > Streptococcus sp. 27098_8_186. Next base: position 92,909 of record NZ_JAPVYV010000006.1, on the reverse strand, counting down.
TTAATTTTATGAGCCCCTGTGTGGTTGAGGTCTTCTCTTTTAAGAAAGATCTTGGCTCCACCGACATACTTGGTTAGATTCTTAGCGTAATAGAGCGGTGTTTCCCGACCGACATATTGTTTCAGAAGCTGATCCAATTCTGCTTGAAAAGAAGGATCTGCTTGACTTTCTCTGTAGGCTTCTTCTAATTCTAAAACTGCTGTCATCAAGGTTTCAGGGACAAATCGTCCCCCGAACCGCCCATAAAATCCGTTTTTATCTGGTTGTTTATATGCCATGCTTGACCCTTTCTATAAATCGTTTTATTTTTTCTTGATCTTTTATTCCATTTGTCTCGACCCCACTGGATACATCCACCGCATAAGGATGAAAGAAGCGAATGGCATCTGCTACATTGTCTTCCGTCAAGCCTCCTGCAATAAAGAAGGGCTTTGTGAAGTTTTGGGTTTCGAGTTCTTGCCAGTTAAAAGTCTCTCCACTTCCTGCTACAGGAGCATCAAAGAGCAGATAATCGGCACTGGTCTCAGGAAGAGCTGCGTCTTTTCCCACTTGAACAGCGCGAATCGTTTGTTGGGGAAACTCTTGCAAGATGGTTTCATCTATCGGCCCATGCACCTGTATCAGGTCCAAGCCCACAACTTGGCAAGCTTGCTCCACTTCTTCTCTTTGTGGTGATACAAAAACACCGACTTTTTGAACCCTCTTTGGAATGCCTGTAGCCAACTCCCGGGCTTGCTCCAGCGTGACTTGCCGTTTGCTTGGTGCAAAAACAAAACCAATGTAGTCCGCACCGGATTCAACAGCTGTCTGGACAGCTTCTGGAGTGGACAATCCGCAAATTTTAACCTTTGTCAATCTGCAACTCCTTTACTTTTTCAGCCACATTGTCTGCCTTCATGAGGGCTGTCCCAACGAGAATGCCATTAAAATAAGGAGCCAGCATGCGCGCGTCTGCTACTGTGAAAATAGCAGACTCAGAGATGTAAACCGGTTCTTGTTCAAAACTGGTCGCCAATTCAAGGCTAGTATGAAGATCTGTCTCAAAGGTCACCAAGTTGCGATTATTCACCCCGATGATCTGAGCCCCAATCCGGTGAGCGACCTCTAGTTCTGTCAGATTATGAGTCTCCACCAAGACCTCCAGGCCAAGATGGGTCGCAAAATCATAGAGCTCTTTCAGACGAGTCTCTGGTAAGGCTGCAACTATCAACAAGATCACGGTCGCCCCTGCGTTTCGCGCCCGAATCACTTGCTTTTCATCCACAATGAAATCTTTGTTGAGGGTGGGAATACGCACCTGACTAGATATTTCGCGGAGATACTCGATACTGCCCTTGAAAAACACTTCATCAGTCAAGACAGAAATCATCACGGCCCCATTTTCTTCGTAAGTCTTAGCCTGCGCGACGATATCCACATCGACATGAATATCTCCCAGACTCGGGCTAGCCTTTTTCACCTCCGCAATGACCTGAAGCTTTTCTGGATGACTCTTTAGGTAATCATACAGGCGGTAGGTCTCGCGCAAAGGTTGGAGTTCCTCTTCTTTCATCGCAGCCACTTCACGCGCCTTTTCCTTTAGAATCTTTGGCAAGAATTCTTGACTCATTTTTGATACTCCTGTAATAATCTCAATTTCTCAAGGGCAGCCCCACTGGCAATCACTTCACGTGCCAAGGTAATTCCCTCCTTGATAGAATCTACCTTGCCGTTGGCATAAAAACCAAGGCCAGCATTCAAGACCGTCACCTCTAAGAAGGGACTCGCTTCATTCTTCAAGACACTGAGCAAAATTTCCGCATTGCGTTTGGCGTCTCCACCTCGTACTTGATCAATTTCAATGCGCTCCATTCCTATATCTTCTGGTTGAAAGCTGGATAAGGTAACCTGTCCATCTTCCAGAATAGCGAGCTGAGTTGCTCCATCAAGGCCTGCCTCGTCCAAACCTTGTGGACCACTCACCACCACTGCCCGTTTCCTTCCCAAATTCTTTAGAATCTCCGCCGTACTTTCTAGCATATCTGGACGACTGGTTCCCAATAGCTGGCTTTCTAGAGGAACTGGATTGATAAGAGGACCAGTCAAATTCATCACGGTTGGAACTCCTAATGCCAAGCGAGCTGGCATAATATAGCGCATACCAGGATGCAGATTTTTGGCGAACAGAAAGACAATGCCCGCCTTTTCAAAAACTCGTCCCAAGTCTTCTGGACCCAAATCAAGGTTAATCCCTAGAGCTTCTAGTACATCCGCAGAACCGGATTTGGAAGAGATCGAACGATTTCCGTGTTTCGCCATCTTGATGCCACCACCAGCAAGGACGAAGGCAGCTGTTGTTGAAATGTTGAAACTATACGAACGATCGCCCCCCGTTCCACAATTGTCCATTGCTCCTTGAACTTCTGTGGGAATAACGACCGCATGGGCCTGCATCACTTTTGCAATAGCCGTCCGCTCTTCAACCGTTTCTCCCTTCATTTTGAGACCTAGAAGAAGGGCCGTTACCTGTGCTTCTGAAGCACGACCAGCAACGACTTCCTCCATGGCAGCTTCTAACTCTGCACCGGTTAGATCCATTCCTTCCGCTACTTTTGCAAGCACTTGTTTCATCTTCCGCTCCTTGACGAGTTTGACAAAATTTTCGATGGTCTTGAGCCCATCTGGCGTCCCGATACTTTCTGGATGGTATTGAAAACCATAAATTGGTAAGCTGCGGTGTTGAATCCCCATAATCGCTTGATCATCCGTCGTCCGAGAGGTAATGACAAAATCCTCTGGCATGTCTTCAATCGTCAGTGAATGGTAGCGCATGACTGGGACCTCTTTTGCGACACCCGCGTATAGCGGAGAGGGAGCTTCTAGCTGGATCTGGCTTTGTTTGCCATGCATGACCTGTGGTGCCAATCCCAAGCGCCCTCCAAAAACTTCCGCAATCGCTTGATGCCCCAAGCAAATCCCCAAGATTGGTTTGACCCCTGCGAAATCTCGGATCATCTCCTCCATCTTACCCGCGTCCTTTGGCCAACCTGGACCTGGAGAAAAGACCAAGGCATCTGCTTCTTGGGCAACTTGGTACAAATCCGGATCATCATTTCGAAGCACCTGGACCTCATCAAATTTTCCGATATACTGTGCTAAATTGTAGGTAAATGAATCGTAATTATCTACTAATAAAATCATCCTTCTTCTCCAATCCTTGTCATCGATTTTGCCTTATTGACGGTTTCTTGGTATTCATTTTCAGCGATCGAATCATAAACGATTCCTGCTCCGGCCTGCACATAAGCCTTCTTATTTTTGAGGATCATGGTTCGAATCGCAATAGCAAAATCAAGATCCCCCGTCACAGAGAGATAGCCAATAGCCCCCGCATAGACCCCGCGTTTCTCTTTTTCTGCCTCATAGATTCGCTTCATGGCTCGAATCTTGGGAGCACCCGAAACGGTCCCAGCTGGAAGAGTTGCCTTCAGAGCCTCAATAGAGGCTAGTCCAGGAAGTAATTGCCCCTTGACCACACTCGTCAGGTGCATGACATAACGAAAGAATTCCACTTCCATATATTTGGTCACTTCAACTGACCCATTTTGAGCGATACGCCCAATATCGTTTCGCCCTAGATCCACCAACATTCGGTGTTCTGCGACTTCTTTTGGATCCCCTGTCAACTCAGCTGCCAATTGCCGATCAGTCTCTTCATCGATCCCTCTGGGACGTGTGCCAGCAATGGGATTGGTTGTCACCACTCGATCCTTGACCGACACCAGACTTTCTGGACTAGCACCGATAATTTGGTACTCCCCAAAATCATAAAAGTAGAGATAATTCGAAGGATTGGTCACGCGCAAATTGCGGTAATAATCTAGCGGTTTCCCTGAAAAATCAGCTGAAAAACGTTGACTGAGCACGCATTGGAACATATCTCCTTTTCGAATATAGTCCCGGGCTAAGGCCACCATTTCCTCAAACTCTTTTTGCTCCAAATGATTGTGGAAATGAAGCGCATGCAGGTCCTTGTCCTGAAACTCTTCCTTTGCAGGTCTTGCCAATTGTGCTAACACTTGCTCCAAGCTCGACGCTTGCTCTGCTTCACTCCGTCCACTATAGAGGTTCTCTTCCACCACATAGACCTTTTCCTTTTTGTGATCAAAAATCACATAGCTTTCATATAAGAAAAAGTGAAGATCTGGTGTGCCAATCGTATCTTCAGGAATGGAACCAATGTTCTCATAGAGGCCAATCAAGTCATAACTGACAAATCCAATCGCCCCACCGTTAAAAGGAAGCTCTTCAGAAGTTTTCGTTTTGACCGTGATGCGGTTCAAAAAGTCTAAAGGATCCTCTTCAACAATTTGATCATTGTAATAGAGGACGCCATGTTCAAACTTGACTTCACTGACTGGCCGATAGGCTACAATTGAAAAACGCGCATTCTCTTTTTCACGAGGAATTGACTCTAAGATCATTTTATGGGGCGCATCCAAACGCATATAAGCCAAAATTGGACTCAACACATCAGCAGATAAAACTTTTTTCATATCAGAAACCTCTCTTCTACAACTCTTTTATTCTAATAAATTCAACCGCACCTTGGCTTGCTAAGGCGATCAAGGGTATCCCATCGCTCTGTTTGCGCTTTGGGATCAATGTGCCTAAGCTCGCTTCGCTTGCTAAGGCTATTAAGGTTATCCCATCGCTCTGTTTGCGCTTTGGGATCAATGTGCCTAAGCTCGCTTCGCTCGCTAAGGCACATAGAAAAGCCCTCACACAAAAACTGTGTGAGGGCGTAGTGTCCGCGGTGCCACCTCTTTTATAGGGAAAAATAGCTGGTCTTTCCCTACATCTCTATCTCCTCTATCAAGGAGTTGCACGGTAAGGGGTGCCAACCGAATTCACATGGGTTAAAATTCATTGATCATAACAGTCCAATTTTCATCAGTCGCTATTGCTTGTTCACAATTCCCACAAGCTCCCTGGAAATAGCTGACTCATTACTTTTCTGTTGCTACCATTATAACCCTTTTTCTTAGAAAGTCAATAAAAATTTTAGTCTTTTTTTATACTTTTTTCTACACTAATTTAATAAAATCAGCTCAAAGAGCCCTAGCAGCCCGTCCTTTTTACCCCAAAAATAAGATACTCAACAAAGCCAAAATTGCAGGGCCACCTTGGGTCAAGATAATCTTTTTATTAGCTGTCATCGCACCGTAGGCTGCAGCTCCAATAATAAAGAGTACAAAAATCGTAACAACTTCACTATTTTTAGAGACAAACAATCCATACAAGAGGAACACCCCAATCAAGGCATTGTATATCCCTTGATTCTTAAATAAAGAGGTCACAGATGGGCGAGCGAGTTCTTCTTTATCCATGTTGAAAACCCGACTTGTGGTATCAGATGTGGTTTTGATGCTCTCCAAATAAAAAATATATAAATGCTCCAGTGCAGCAAGACTTGCTAAAATAATCGTCAGTAATGACATCGTAGATTCTCCTTTTTATTCAACTGTTATTTGTTCAATGCCAGATACTAATTTGTCCAGCAGGTAAGAAAATTGCTCTTGTTCTTGAGCAGTCAAAATCCGACTCATCTGTTCTTTCACCGCCACATGATGGCGAGGGGGATGTTTGACCAAACGATTATAGGCCATATCCGTCAAATGAATTAAGATTTCCCGCTGATTCTTTGGATTTCGACTCCGATGGACAAATCCTTCCTTTTCTAATATTTTGAAATGCCGCGTTAAAGCCGCTGGATCAATCCGCAAGCGCTCCTGAACCGCGATCTGATTGCAAGGTGCTTGTTCTAATAAATCCTGCAAAATTTGATAACGTGTTAAGCTAATCCCTAGGCGCTTTTCAAAAAGTTGCGTAGTTGATTGATCTGCCAAACGTAGTTGGTAGAGCAAATCATTTATTTCTGCCATGTCCCTTCCTCTATTCATTTTTGATAAATCAATAATTGACTAATCAATTATAAAATATTTCATATCCTCTTGCAAGAAAAAGAACTTGCACTATTCTTTCACACAAAAAAAGCCGCCTGATTTGGCGACTCTTAGGGAGATTATTATGAAAAAGAAAAGTTTTAGGATTTTTCTAAACAAAGTTAGGAGGTCTTTGTTTATGCTTTTATTATAGCGGACATTTCTTAAAGAAAGCTTACGACTTTATTTCAAAATGAAAACAAATTCTTTACAGATTCTTTTCAGCGTTTAAAATACCTGGGATATCTAGTAAGGTGTTCATCTGATGGTTGCCTTGATAGTCAGACGTCAAGAAATTGATACTCTGAATCTGGCTATTTCTTGCAAAGTCAATATCCAGGCTCCGATCCCCAATATAGTAGGTATTTTCTGGCTCCAACCCGTACTTCTCCATCAGATACCTAGCAGCTTCTGGGTCAGGCTTGCGGGCAAAACCACTTTGACTGGTCAAAATCTCTGTAAAAAAAGATTCCAAACCCAAATCCCGTAGGATGACAAAGGCATTCTCTCCCTTATGAGTATAGACAAACTGCTCAATTCCAGCTTCTTGTCCCCAGGATAGGACATCACGCGCCCCATCCATCAGAAGGACCTGGGCATTTTTCTCCGCTAGACTTTCTGCTCGGCGATGATTCAAGTCGGTCACATCCAGATGATACTCCTCCGCCACAGCTACTAAAAGATCTTGAACCGAATGCTTCAAGATGTAGTCTTTAATGCTGGCTCGATCAAAGGGAAGCTGATAAGTTGCATAGGTCTCCTCAAGACCTGCTAAAATAGCATCATAGGAATCCAGCAAAGTTCCGTCCAAATCCCAAATAAAGGCTCGTTTTGTCATTTTTTCTTCTCTCCTACTTTTCGTCTATATAGCTGACTCAAAAATAGCCAACGGAAACCATTGTCGAGCAGTGTCCCCGTCCAGACCCCTGGAAGGCCAAAGCCAAGGGTTACTCCAAGCAGATAACCGGCTCCAATTCGAATGACCCACATGCCAATCGTCGTCGCATAAAATGGAAGCTTCCCATTTCCCAAGCCTTGCCAAACAGCTGTATAGATGACCGTTCCTGCTGTAAACGGCGTTCCCAACAAAGAAAAGAGGACAACCGATAAACTAGCTTCTACTGCTTTTGTATCTTGTGTGTAGAGATGGGTTAGAAGAGTGCCACCGAAAAAGATTCCCAAGGCAATGGGTAACATGAACACGAAGGACAACCAGTAAGACTGCTTTCGAAAGCGGGCAATCTGCTCAAGATCACCTTCACCCAGGCTCCGTGCTACGAGCATGACCGTCGCTGTGGCCACCCCAAACACAGGCATGTAGTTAAACTGGGTCAAGGTCTCTCCGATGGCATTTCCTGCGACTGCCTCGGTCCCAAAAGCAACCACGATCGCAATGATTACCACATCTCCAGCCCGCATCATCAGCCGCTCTCCGGCAGCTGGAAGTGCTAAGTTCAAGAGCTTACGATCCAATCCCCAACCAAGGGGTGCAAAAGGTAGCTGGACCTTTTGCCACAAGAGGATGACGCCCACCAGACGGGCCAGCACCGTCCCCAAAGCTGCTCCGACAATGCCCCAACCAAAAAGGAAAATGGCCACAGAGGAGAATAGAGCATTCAAAACATTGGTCAACAAGCTCACATACATAGGAATACGTGGATTGTTGGCCACCCGAACCAAGGAGCCCAAGGTCGTCATCAATCCTAAGAGAACTATGGTCCCGCCAACCAAGGAAAGGTAAATCCCCCCGCTTTCGGCTACTGCAGCTTCAGTCCCCAACAGCGAAATCATCTGGCGTCCAAATAACAGCGAAGCCCCTCCTAAGAGAGCACTCAACAGTAAGGTCACCTTCAGTGACTCTGTCGCATGGTAGGCAATATTATCTTGATCTTTTTCGCCCAAGCTTTTGGACATGACACTGGCAACTGCCGCACCCAGTGCCAAAAAGATAGCCTGATAGATGGTGATGATGTTTCCTGCGACGGAAACACCTGAAATGGCAATCAAGCCCAGGTGAGCCACTAAATAAGAGTCCACCATGCCCATCAGCATTTGTAAGAAATTTTCACCCATGGCAGGAAGGGCGATGTTTAAGATTTTTTTGTATGAATTCATGAGTATATAAAAGAGCCAAACGGCTCTTTTGATCTTTCTAATACAGAGAATTAAAGTCCCAAGTAGTCTTCTACGGCTGCTTGCATGTCTTTGGCTGCCACGCTTGTACGATGGCGAACCGGTGCAGTTTCAAGGCCGTCTACAGCCGGTGGTACAGGAACACCTGAGAGTGTGTGTAATTTAGCCAAGGCTTCGAAATCGCCTAGACCTGTCTCGCCTGTCACCGCTTCTACTGCTACCACTGGGAATTTATAAGGACTTGCTGTAGAGGCAATGACTGTTTTAGCAGTATCCCCTGTTTGGGTCCGGTATTTTTGATAAACGGCTGATGCTACGGCTGTATGAGGGTCTTCGATGTAATCAGACGCTTCATAGACCCGCTTGATCTCTGCAGCAGTTTCTGCTTCATCTGCGTATGCAGCCGCAAACAAATCTAAGATGTCTGCATCAAAGTTGGACAACTGGTACTGACCTGTTGCAACGAGGCTTTCCATCAACTCTTTAGTCTTTGTGGCATCATTGCCAACCAAGTGGAAAATCAAGCGTTCCAAGTTTGAAGAGACCAAGATATCCATCGATGGACTGGTGGTCACCTTGAACTCACGTTTCTTATCATAGACATGTGTTTTGAAGAAGTCTGTCAAGACATTGTTTTCATTTGACGCACAGATCAATTTCCCAACTGGAAGACCGATTTGTTTGGCATAGAAAGCTGCCAAGATATTTCCAAAGTTTCCTGTTGGGACGGTAAAGTTGACTTTTTCTCCCGCTGTGATTTGGCCTGTCTTAACCAATTGAGCATAGGCGTATACGTAATAGACAACCTGAGGCACCAAACGGCCAATGTTCATAGAGTTGGCTGATGAGAATTGCATCTTATTGGCTGCTAATTTTTCACGGAGCGCCACATCATTGAACATGTGTTTGACATTGGTTTGGGCATCGTCAAAATTTCCATCGATCGCGATGACATGGGTATTGTCTCCAGTCTGAGTCGTCATTTGCAATTCTTGCACCTTGCTGACACCATCTTTTGGATAAAAGACAATGATCTCTGTTCCTGGAACATCAGCAAAACCTGCCATCGCAGCTTTTCCAGTATCTCCAGAAGTCGCCGTCAAGATGACAATTTTATTTTCCAAACCGTGCTTTTTAGCTGCTGTTGTCATAAAGTAAGGCAAGATCGACAAAGCCATATCTTTAAAGGCAATGGTGGAACCATGGAAGAGTTCCAAATTGTATTGCCCATCGAGTTTGACAAGCGGAGCAATAGCTGGAGTATCAAACTTGCTGTCATAAGCATGAGAAATACAGTAGTCCAACTCTTCTGCTGTAAAGTCGCCCAAAAAGGCTGACAAAACAAGCTTGGCCACTTCTTGATAAGAGGCATCTTTGAGGGTATCAAAATCCAGCTCTACTTGAGGATAAGAGACTGGAGTAAACAAACCGCCATCTGTCGCCAATCCTTGAAGGATGGCTTGACTAGCTGTTACAGTATTCTTTTCATCTCGTGTTGATTGATAAACTAATGTCATGACTGATTCATTCCTTTACTAGTAGTCTTCTCATTATATCATAAATGTCAGAAAATTTAACGGCTTTTCGCCAAATCTTGGCAAAGGTCGGTAAACAGAAGCTAGATAAAAGAGAGCAGGCGCAACGACTTTGCTCCCACTCCCATGCGAATCTGTTTTACAGGTGTCTGTAAGACTTGATCAAGCCAATCCCAACTCTGCTAAAACAGATGGGAAGTCTTTCTTCAAGCTTTCAAGAGCTACCGTTACTTCTTGTCGAGTTTGGTTATTTTTCACAGTAACTTGACCGCTCTCAACTTCACTACTTCCTAAGGTAATCAAGGCTTTGGCCGCAAAGACATCTGCTGACTTAAATTGGGCCTTGAGTTTGCGTCCAAGATAGTCACGTTCTGCCTTGAAACCTTGGATTCGAAGGGCTTGAACCAAGCTAAGCGCTGCTTCATTGACCTCATCTCCTAGGACGGCGATATAGGCATCTAGGCCTGTTTCGATCGGCAATTCTATGCCTTTCTTTTCAAGGACGAGAAGGATCCGTTCCACACCGATACCAAATCCAAAACCAGCTGTCGCAGGGCCACCGAAGTATTCAACCAAACCATCATAGCGACCACCTGCACAGACTGTCAATTCATTGCCTTCAATTTCTGTAATGAACTCAAAAATCGTGTGGTTGTAGTAATCCAGGCCACGCACCATATTGGTATCGATGACATAGGCTACCCCCAAGTCTTCTAACATCCGACGAACCGCATCAAAATGCGCTTGGCTTTCTTCATCCAGATAGTCTAGGATGGAAGGAGCCTGTTCAACCGCGGCCTTGTCTTCTTTTTCTTTTGAATCCAAGACACGAAGCGGATTTTCTTCTAAGCGACGTTGGCTGTCCTTAGACAATTGATCCTTCATTGGCAAGAGATAATCAATCAAGGCTTGACGATAAGCCTGACGACTGGCAGGGCTTCCCAAGGTGTTCAAGTGCAAGGTCACATTATCAATCCCTAGTTCTTTCAGGAATTGCGCTGCCATGGCAATGGTTTCAACATCCGTTGCAGGATTGCTCGATCCAAAGCATTCTACCCCAATTTGGTGGAATTGACGCAAACGACCTGCTTGAGGACGCTCATAGCGGAACATTGGGCCTATGTAATAGAACTTACTTGGTTTTTGTACCTCAGGCGCAAAGAGTTTATTTTCAACATAGGAGCGGACAACAGGAGCTGTTCCTTCTGGACGAAGCGTGATATGACGGTCTCCCTTGTCATAGAAGTCATACATTTCTTTGGTAACGATATCTGTCGTATCCCCTACTGAACGGCTGATGACTTCATAATGTTCAAAGATCGGTGTGCGGATTTCATCATAATTGTATCGCGCAAAGACCTTGCGTGCAAAGCCTTCTACATATTGCCATTTCGCTGAATCGCCAGGAAGGATATCCTGGGTCCCTTTTGGTTTTTGTAATTTCATAGCCTTCATCCTTTGTCTTACTTTTGCCTCTATTTTACCACAAATTCGAAGAGAAATGGAGGCTGGACCGAATTTCCTTCGTTCGACACGTTCAAAACCTCTTTCTCTTCTTGCCTTATCAGCCGAATTATGAGAAAATGGAAGCCATACTACACTGAAAGGATCTTGCGATGAGAGAGGATATCAAAATCAATGACCGCGCCCTGGCACTAGAGAAGCCGTTAATCGAAAAATTGGAGCTTGTATTTGATACCGATGTTGAGTTAGATGTATATAACCTAGGACTGATCTACGAGATCCATCTAGATGAAGCCGGCACTTGCAAGGTGGTTATGACCTTTACCGATACGGCTTGTAGCTGTGCTGAGAGCCTTCCGATCGAAATCGTCGCTCGCCTAAAAGAAATCGAGGGGATCGAAGATGTCAAGGTTGAAGTAACTTGGTCACCCGCTTGGAAAATTACACGAATCAGCCGATACGGGCGCATCGCCCTTGGCCTTCCACCACGATAACAATCATTACCATTTAAGAAACACAGTCAACTAATGAAGGAAAGCCTCTTTGGAAATCCAATCCATAATAAAAAAACGAGGAACACCAACTCTGCCATCAGAGTTTGTTCCTCGTTTTTATAATGTTTAAATCCATTCAAACTTTTTCACTACCAGAATGGACTAAGCCTCATCAGCTTTTGGTTCTGGAAGGATTTGATACAACACAATTCCAAGAATGGTTGACGTTGCGACACCCGTGATTTGAAGACCACCGAGGTCAATCATCAAACCACCGATCCCTGATACCAAGATCACACTTGCAATCAAGAGATTCTTTTTATTATCAAAATCAATCTTATGTTCAACTAAAATTTTCAAACCGCTAGCAGCGATAACCCCAAAGAGGGCAATAGACAAACCTCCCAATACAGGAGTTGGAATAGAGTGCAAGAGTGCTGATAGCTTCCCAATAAAGCTCATGACAACCGCAATCACTGCTGCGCCTGAAATAACGTAAACTGAGTAGACCTTACTAAGGGCCATCACCCCAATGTTTTCCCCATAAGAAGTTACCGGAGGAGCTCCAAAGAATCCAGCAATAATCTGTGCCAAGCCATCACCAGTAAGCGTATGGTCTAGCCCTGGATCCTTGAAGTAATCACGCTCAGTCAAACTATTTAAAACCATGAGGTGGCCAAAATGTTCCGTCATGGTCACAAAGGCAATCGGAGCCATGGTCAAAATCGCACTTGGATAGAGCTTAAAGCTATAATCCACAAATGGAATGTCAAAGTTTGGAACTTGAATCCAATGCGCCGCACTTACCTCTGAGAAATTGACAAAACTATGTCCTGTCATCAAACCAAGAACCAATGAGAAAATATAGCCCACAATTAATCCAAGTAAAATTGGGACGACACCGACAATCTTCTTGCCATACATGTTAAAGAGGATAACCGCAAAGAGGGTCACCATCGAAATCAATAGAGCATAACCACTATAGCTTTTATTTAAGGTTGTCGCATCAGTGACTGCATTTGCCGCAAGACTCAAACCAATGACCATGATAATGGGACCAACCACGATTGGTGGAAGGACCTTATTAATCCAATCTTTACCCGCATGCTTAACAATCAGAGCTACAAACAAGTAGACCAAACCACCCGCCATAGCACCCTGGGCAACTGCCGCGATCCCATCTGACTTCATCAGCATTTGCATCGCTGCAATATAAGCAAAACTAGATCCCATGTAGGCTGGAATCTTATACTTGGTAACGGTTAAGTGAGCCAAGGTTCCCAAACCAGATGAGAACAAAGCAATGGCAGGATCAATCCCAACCAAAATCGGCACCAGCACTGTCGCCCCAAACATGGCAAACAAATGCTGGAAAGATAAACCAATCAATAAACCAGGTTTTGGCATATCATTCACATCATATTTAACGTCATTCACGATCGTAAAAACCTCCTAAAATTAAGATGCGACAAGCTATGGCTGAACAAAAACGTCTACCCTCGATGACCAAATCGTAAGGATGCACTCCCTACTTCCATCATCGACGATTTCTTTTTTTATCAAACCACTTTTCAATATACAAAAAAATCCCCCACAACAAGGAGATACACAAAATATAGGCTGGTTTTCCCAGACCTTTCATTTCCATAGCTCCTTGCCTGCCTCTCTGGACAGTATTAAAGGATTGATTCGATTAGTCACAATTATAGCAAATTATAGACTGATTTACAAGAAAAAATGACAGATGATACACTCAAATCCACCAAAAAGTAATATTCATACGTTTCAGCGACAGGGTCGAAAATAGCTACTTTGAGCCAAAAAAAGAGGCTGGGACAAAAGTCCTAGCCTCTCAATTGTTTTTGGATTGTCGAGCAAGACGCAGTGGTTGAGTGGGCTCTACTACGCTGATTTCATCAGCTTTTACAGCCCTACTCAACTGTGCGGAGGTGGGGCGACGAAATCGTCCTTGCAATTATTGTTTACCAGACTGTTCCATATTCCAGAAGTCGGTCACTGCACCACGTGATGCTGAAGAAACGATGTGGGCGTATTTACCCAGAACCCCACGGCTATACAGTGGTGGCAAGGTTGTTTCAGCTTTCCGTTTCGCCAACTCTTCGTCTGAGACGTGCATGGTGATTTCTTTGGTATCTTGATCAACCGTTACCAGATCTCCTGTGTGGAGGTAGGCAATCGGACCACCGACCTGAGCTTCAGGCGCAATGTGACCAACAACGAGACCATAAGTCCCACCTGAGAAGCGCCCGTCTGTCAAGAGGGCTACCTTGTCTCCTTGGCCTTTCCCAACGATCATAGATGACAGAGACAGCATTTCCGGCATACCAGGACCACCCTTAGGACCTACGAAACGAACAACAACAACGTCGCCATCCACGATTTCATCCGAAAGAACCGCTTCAATGGCAGCTTCTTCTGAGTCAAAGACCTTAGCAGGACCAGTGATGTTACGAACTTTCACACCTGATACTTTGGCAACCGCCCCTTCTGGAGCCAAGTTCCCTTTCAAGATGATTAATGGACCATCCGCACGTTTTGGATTTTCAAGTGGCATGATAACTTTTTGACCTGGTGTCAAATCAGCAAAGGCTTCTAAGTTTTCAGCTACTGTTTTACCAGTACAGGTGATGCGATCCCCATGAAGGAAACCATTCTTAAGAAGGTATTTCATGACGGCTGGCACACCACCGACATTGTAAAGGTCTTGGAAGACGTATTGACCAGAAGGTTTTAAGTCTGCCAAGTGAGGCACGCGCTCTTGGAAATCATTGAAGTCTTCAAGGGTCAAGTCCACATTGGCTGCGTGAGCAATCGCGAGCAAGTGCAGAGTGGCATTGGTAGAACCACCAAGCGCCATGGTCACGGTAATCGCATCTTCAAAGGCTTCACGAGTCAAGATATCAGATGGCTTCAGTCCCATTTCAAGCATTTTGACAACTGCACGACCTGCTTCTTCGATATCGGCTTTTTTATCAGCTGATTCAGCAGGGTGAGAAGAGGAACCTGGCAAGCTCATACCAAGGACCTCGATCGCTGTCGCCATGGTGTTGGCCGTATACATACCACCACAGCCACCAGGGCCAGGGCAGGCATTACATTCTAGTTGCTTCACTTCTTCAGCAGTCATATCACCGTGGTTCCATTTCCCGATCCCTTCGAAAACAGAAACCAAGTCGATATCCTTGCCGTTCAGATTACCAGGAGCAATGGTACCACCATAAGCGAAGATCGCAGGGATATCCATATTGGCAATGGCAATCATCGAACCAGGCATGTTCTTGTCACAACCCCCGATGGCTACAAAGGCATCCACGTTGTGACCGCCCATAGCAGCTTCGATAGAGTCTGCTATGATATCACGAGAAGTCAAGGAGAAGCGCATCCCAGGCGTTCCCATAGCAATCCCATCCGCAACCGTAATGGTTCCGAATTGGACTGGCCAAGCTCCTGCATCTTTTACACCTTCTTTGGCCAATTTCCCAAAATCATGGAGGTGCATATTACAAGGTGTGTTTTCAGCCCAAGTAGAGATTACCCCTACGATTGGTTTTTCAAAGTTTTCATCTGTCATCCCAGTTGCTCGAAGCATAGCCCGATTAGGTGATTTAACCATGCTGTCGTAGACACTACTACGATGGCGTTTGTCTAATTCTGTCATGTCATTCCTCTCGTTCCATTTTTTACCATTATAGCATAAAAGAAGGCCCAACGACAGAAGAAAATTCTTGAATTTTCAGACAATTCAGCTTGCTCGGTTTCTTGCTAAAATAATTTACAGTTATATCTTGACTTTTGTAAGCAAAGTGATATCATTTAGATATCACAAAGAAAGAAGGGTTCATCCCATGGAAGAAAAAATTTTAACCCAAAAGAAAAACGGCTTAGCTGCCCTTATAGGCTTGCTAGTTGGGGATCTTGTCTTAGTTTTAGCCTTTATTAGTGCGATTGCTAGTCTACCAGAAGGTTTTCCACTTGCGATTGCAGTTATTACCTGTATTTTTCTCTTTATTGCTAGTCTGGTGTGCTATGCGGGGATCAAAATTATTAAACCGCAAGAGGCCTTGGTTTTGACCTTGTTTGGGAACTATATTGGAACCATTCGAGAAGCGGGTATTTACTTTGTCAATACCTTCTGTGTCGCTGTCAATCCTGCCAATAACACCCGCTTGGGCCAAAGTGGTGATGTCACCACCAAGTCACCCATGTCTGTCAGAAAAACAGCAGAAGGTAACAATATTTCTATCGAGACAGGTAAAAAGAATATTTCCTTAAAAGTGATGACCTTGAATAACTCTCGTCAGAAGATTAATGACTGTTTGGGAAATCCTGTAGAAATCGGTATTGCAGTCACTTGGCGTGTAGTGGATACGGCTAAAGCAGTCTTCAATGTGGATAACTACAAAGAATATCTCTCATTGCAGTGTGATAGTGCTCTTCGTAATATTGTCCGCATCTATCCTTATGATGTAGCTCCTAATGTCGATACGACAGGAGACGGCCAGGCAGATGAGGGTAGTCTAAGAGGTTCCAGTGAAATTGTGGCCAGTCGTATTCGAGAAGAGATTCAAGCACGTGTAAAAGATGCTGGGCTCGAAATTCTTGAAGCTCGTATTACCTACTTGGCCTATGCTCCAGAAATAGCAGCTGTCATGCTTCAACGCCAACAAGCTTCTGCCATTATCGATGCGCGGAAGATGATTGTCGACGGAGCAGTTGGGATGGTTGAAATGGCCCTTGAACGCCTGAGCGAAGGAGAGATTGTAGAGCTAGACGAAGAACGGAAGGCTGCCATGGTTTCGAACCTTCTTGTCGTTCTCTGTGGCAATCATGATGCACAACCAATTGTTAATACGGGAAGTCTCTATTAAGAATGGCTGACCAAAAGAAAAAACAGATTCCACTTAGATTGTCAGCCAAGTTATATGCTGCTATCGCATCATGGGCAGAAGATGACTTTCGATCGGTCAATGGGCAGATCGAGTACCTGCTGACAGAATGTGTCAAACAACGAAAAAAGGATGGCAAATACGTTTCGGAAACGATTGATGAGCCATTTGAAATAGACCTTTAAGGAGAACTCCTGTTCCATTTGATGGGGCGGGAGATTTTTTTAACAATTTTTTGTCAAGTAACTTTACTTTACAAAAAAGTTTTGTTATACTGTTAAAGTTGATGAAAATCAAACCTAATTGAATTTATATCTTAAAAGGAGAAAAACGAAATGGCAGTACCTGCACGTCGCACATCAAAAGCGAAGAAAAACAAACGTCGTACGCACTACAAAGTAACAGCTCCATCTGTAAACTTTGACGAAGCAACTGGAGATTACTCACGTTCACACCGTGTATCACTTAAAGGATACTACAAAGGACGTAAGATCGCTAAAGCTGCATCAGCTGAATAATAGAAGGGAGATACCATGCGCGTAAATATTACACTTGAACACAAAGAATCTGGTGAACGCTTGTACCTTACTTCTAAAAACAAACGTAACACTCCAGACCGTCTTCAATTGAAGAAATACTCACCAAAACTTCGCAAACACGTTGTGTTTACAGAGGTGAAATAGGGGTTCACTACACGTCAATAGATGTTAGAAACCTTGATTTTAAGCGATTCTTGAAATTCTAAATTTCACTACATTGCAATATAAATCAACCGAATCACTACCTTTTTCACTACCTTTTTTGAAATAAGAATAATGATTCGGATATATAAAAGAAGAGGAACTTTATTGTGAAGCTCCTCTTTTTGTTATGTGTTCTTTTTCTCACAGATCGTATGACCTGGTTTGACACAGTTGGATTTCAGGTACTTTCAGTTTAGCTTTATATCAACCATCATCAAAATCCAACTATTTTCTTATTTTAAAAAATATGAATAAGTTTGATTGAATGAGGGAATTTCTTTAAATTTTTTCTTAGCACCTATAAGTTAATAATACTATTCTTTAAATTATAGTTTATAATTATCTGATGTTTCAATGACCACAAAACAAAGTACAGCGAATCACTTCCTTTAGTCAAACATATAACTGAACAACATTGTTTATCTTCCTGCACTTTCATATTTTTTCAATCCTTTTCTAAAAATTGTACGACTGATAATAATCAAAAAAACTGTAAAAACTATTTGATAGAAAAATAGGTTCAATGTATCTTTCCCTAAAAATATTAATACTGCAGGATTGGCAATTAATAAATTGGGAACAAATAACATAGTGATCAATCTGTTAATACCTGTAAAAATATTATATGGATACTTAGAAATTCCAATATAATTCAAAAATACATCTACTTTTGAAAATTTAGTTGGGAACCAAAATGAACTAATCGTTATTAGAAACCAAATTGAATAATATATAATACAACCACACATTAAAGAAAGGATATAAAATAATATTTTTAATGAATTTAAATGTACATTTAAATTTCCATAACTTATAAAAATGATCGCAAGACCAAAAAAAGTATTCACGAATTGAACTAAATTAAATGATCTAAAAATATAGAACAACTGAGTATCAAACGGCCTCAATAAAATTTGATCCAAGTTACCACTCAAAATATCTGATTCTAAAATTCCCATACTTCTAATTAACAATCCCATCATAACTCCATCTACAATAGTGTAGGAACCTACCAAAAATAAAATTTGATAATAGTCCCAACCATTAAAAGAGTCTATGTTTAAGAAAATCAATCTAAAAAATACAATAGGTAAACCAATCCACAGTATCGACGAAAATAGACCACAAAAGAAGTCAAAATGAAAATTCATATCAGATTTAAAACCAAAATGAAGTAGCCTAAAAATTACTTTTATTCTAAACATTTTATCCTCCCACATTTGAGAAGTGCTCCACTCCTTTTCTCAATATGAATCTTGATATAATATAAAAAATGATGCACCAAATCAATTGAATACAAATAATTCTCAAATAGTCTATTAATTTATATGTATCATTACTAAACATCTGAAGCGGTTCATATACTAAGTATTTAAAAGGTAATACATCTAAAAACAGACGAAAATTATTTGAAAAAAAACTTAAAGGCAATAATATTCCTGATAAAAACTGAATTACTATTTCTTTAACAGTAAGGACAAAAAATATATTTTCTAACCAAAAAGAAAGCATACCTACACAACATGATATTAAAAACCATAGAACCATAGATAGAATAATTGCAATACTTCCTAAAATAAGAATTTCAATGGTTAATAACTCATTCTTGTAATAAACACTGGAGAATAAAATGACAGGAATGATGATAAATAATAAATGAGCAAGCCTATCTCCAAGCATTTTACAAAAATAATACTTATAAAAAGTAACAGGTTTTATTAATATGCTAAAAAAATTTCCTGAATGAACATCGTCATTGATTTCCCAATCAACTGGATAAAAAACAAAATATGAAAAAATTATAGTCCCCAAATAGTATTGAACCATTGAGGTAAAATCATATCCTGCTATATTTATCTGGTTACTCTGATATATATACGTCCATAAAAATACTGATATCATAATTTGTATACTTGCCTGTAACATTAACAATAGTACACTTGATTTATAGTTCAAAATAGATCGAAATGATATCAGAATAATAGACATTTCTTTTTTCAATTGTGCTCCTTTTTTGTAAAATAGTTTTGTAAAATAATTTCTTCTAAAGAAAGATTTGATATTTCAAAATCTTCTATATCTACAAGCTTATTGATTGATTCTAATGTCTCAAAGACAAAATCTCTAGGTATTTTTAGTATACATTCCGATTTTGTTTGAGAAATGACTACTACTCCTTTAACAGAGCATAACTCTGGTACCAAATCTAATGTCATTTTTATCTTTAAATATTTAAAATCAGAAAATTTAGATAAAATAACATCCATTGACTCCTGCAAAATAATTTTTCCTTTGTCAATGACGATTAATTCGTCACAAACAGACGAAATATCATCCATATCATGACTCGTTAAAATAATAGTAGTATGACATTCTTCATTCATTTTCTTTAAAAATGTTCTGATATCTTTTTTAGACTGTATATCTAACCCTATAGTAGGCTCGTCTAAAAATAATATTTCCGGACTTGTTAAAGATGCCGCGATAAACTCCATTTTCATTTTTTGTCCAAGAGAGAGGGTCCGGACCTGCTGGTAAAGCTGATCTTTTACATTCAACAAATTGCTTAATTCCTGAATTCGTTCTTGTAAAATCGCCGGTTCTACCTCATATAAAGTACCAATCAATTGAAAATAATCCATAGCCGAAACATCTTGAAATAACTGTAATTTATTTCCTACTACTATTGAAATTTTTTTTCTAAAATTTATACTTCTTTTAAATGGAATTTCTCCATTCACTTCTAATTTTCCGGAACTAGGATAAAGAGTCCCAGTCAACATTTTAATCGTTGTGGATTTACCAGCTCCATTACTCCCAATAAAGCCAACTATACTCCCTCTCTTAATCGTAAAACTAATATCTTGAACAGCTCGAATCGTTATTTGATTACGTTTCAAAAATCTCTTGATAAATGGGAGTCTTGAATCAAAATTATAAAAATTTTTAGATAAATTCTGAGCATTAATAACTATTTCACTCATATATCTCTCCTTTCGATAAAATATATTTACTTGTACTTTTTCCATACTTTACCAAAATGCTAAAGATTGAGCTAAAATCTTCGGGATGGGTAAAATAATATTTGTCTTTAAAAAGTTTCTCAAAACCTTCAAGGCGATTATTGAAATCATTAAATTTTGTATTGTCTAGCTGGTTGAATGTCTCTTTAATATCCATAAACTTTCTCCGTGATTCTTTATTTCACTTTATAAATAGAAGAGTGTCTATATATTTATAGATCCTCAAGAACTTGCATTTTATCAAGTATAAGTAGAATAGTATGTAAGGGTTTACATTTTCATATTATATGATTATTTAAGGAATCCGTCAATTTTCCACATTATTATATGACAAAATGTATCTTTTAAAAATGCAAAAATCTATGAGCAAGATGTTTGACTTCCTTTTTTAAAGTATATATACTTATATTAACCTTAGAAAAGAAAAAATGTTTGAACAGATATTCAATAATAATTACTTTTTTTAAAATTAAAATTCGAACTTTAAATTTTTATCTTTTTTATATTATTGAGTAACCTAAATTGCCCAATTTGTAAAATTTAGCTAGACAAAAAAAGACATCCAAGAGAAATTTCTTAAATGTCTGTAAACGTTGATATAAGCGTGTTGATTAACGTTTTGATAATTGTGATGCTTTACGAGCTTTCTTAAGACCTGGTTTGACAAGGTTAAATTTCATACAGTTAAAGAATAACTTTATATCAACTTTCAATAGCTAATTTCTGCGCTATTATTTCATAAAATTTATATAAGTTTCATTAAAAAAGGGAAATTTACATTTCTGTTTGTTGTAGATAATTAAAATGATTTCGACCGTATCAGACTATATAACATAATCCCTTATTACACGCTGGTTACATTTTAAGAGAAGTTGATTCTTTCAATTTCAATTGCAGTTTTAGTCAACTCAAATAATAGGTTGTCAATTTCTTTTGTTTCATCTTCACATATTGCATCAGGGTAGTATCTTATATAATATCTGCTATTAGGAGGTAGATTAAATATAACTCTCACTTCTTCATTCTCAGTTATTATTTTTTCAAAATTCATTCTAGGATAAACTTTGTACTCCATTATTTTGATATTTGTACCAAACAACTCTAGTGATAATTCATTATGAAGAACCACACCTAGTTCTTTATCTTTTTCTAAATAAGGGTTACTAAAATCAAATTTTTCTTTTTCAAATAGAAAACTAACTTGATCATTATTTCCAATGGATACCATTCTGTTATTTACAAAAGATTCAAATAATATTTGAGTATAATAAATATCATCCTTCTCTAATTCATGGGGAAAATTAAACTTAATTCCAAAATATTCTTGTAGTTTTCTTAATGCATTTAAGAATTCGTTGTTTTTTTCAAATACATTTGTTTGATGTTTTTCTGGAAGAAAAACTTTACCAAATATAGTTACACCTTCTTTATTAAAAGAACTAATATACCCAAAATTATCGAAATATTGATCTACAGTTTCAATGATATCATAATTTAAGTTCACAGTAAGTTCCATTACACTTGAACTTTCATTAATCAACATTTCTACTTTGAAAAGACTGTTCTTATCTGAAACTATTTTTAATTCATCAAGACTTGGATATGGAATCCTTTTAATAGGTACCTCAACTTCATTTCCTCCCACTTTAATTTTCAAAGAAGGTAATTCAGGAAATTCTTCTGTTGAAGCAATAAATTGATTAAGAATCTTATCACCACCTATATGAATAATGGTCGGAGGATCATTTTGTAATTCTTCATCTAATTTAAAACATTTTTGTGTTCGGTACATAGCTTCAAGTAATTCTTCGATACTTTTAATTTCTATACCTTCAAATATTAATGGAAACTTTATTCTTATTTGAAAGCTATTTTTTTCTTTATTACTTTTAGGCCGTAAAACGTATATATCTTTGCTGCCCTCAAGTAATTCATATGAATAACCTTTGGGGGCATTTTCGTTTAAATGCTTTTTTAAAGCTCTAGGAGCCTTAATTTTCTTAGAATCACTTTTTGAAAAGACTGATTGAAATTTTGAATTAATCATTTACCAATCCTCCTTTAATTCATCAAAAACCATTATTTTAGAGATTAAAACATCTTTTTCTTGTAAAGAGAGTCTCCTCCCCTTCTTTTTTCTTCTAATAAAGTTAATTAATCTATCCCTATTCTGAACACTATCTACAAATATATATCTTATATCCTCAACTTCAAATTTCAAAACTCCTTCTTTTGTATTTAGAATACTATCAGTATAAATATGGCTCAGTTCTTCTGCTTTTTTATTATTCTCATCAATAAGCATTAAAGGTAGTTCGGCCTGATTAATATTAGGGATATATCTCCACTCATGTTCATCTTGAAAATTTTTCTTAACCTTTATTGTCTTGTTATTATGATCTTTACGTTTCATCACTCCACAATATGGTTTAATTATTTTAATATATTCAAAAATAAAATTTGTTAAAACACTAACATCAACATTTTCACTTGTTTCATAAGAATATTGGTCAATCAGAAAATTCATTGTACTACTTAGTTCTTTCACATTAATTGAATTCTCGTTTAAATAATGGATAGGTTGAATACCTTTCTTTATACCAAATTCTTTGTGAAATGCTATTGAAAACTTCCCATAGCCTAAATCATTAGGATCCAAAGGGTTACCCTCAGCATGATAACTAATTTGGTGTAACGGTATATCACAAAAACACGTCATAGGGATATACCATTCAGTTAAAGGTTCTGAGTTATATTTTAGATCTAAATATTCGACTTCCTCTGGATAATATCTCGGACAAATATACATATTAAGTAGAATATTCTCTAAATAGGAATACTCCCTCATAAAATTAAAAAGTGCATTAGCAGTAATTTTTGATAGTTCATTTTTACTTTTATCGATACCTGCTGCATGTAGAATATTTTTGGTCATAATAATCTCCTAGTAAATTGAATTTCTTTTTTCAATGGATAGAACATCTTATTTTTTGTTAAAAATTTATGACATTCTTAACTTTCCAAAAAATATTTAAACAATTACAAATTGTTATCTTTTTGATACTTTCCTAAAGTGGTTTCAACCAGATCCTTGAATTCATTATCACTTAGTCTTAAATTATTTTTACAAAAATTTCTTCCAAAATAACCACTTTGTCCATCATATTCTTTTTTTCTAACAGTTATAAAATAATCTTCATGTAAATCATACAGGATATTATCTATTTCTTCTGACGTTAAGCCCAGATCATATTTTAAAACCTTTGATAGAGATGGTAACCAGAACGTATTAAATCTTCTAAAAATAAAAATAGGCTTATTTTTTGAAGTAAGTATATGGCTGACTATTCGCCAAATAATAATTCTTGCACTTAACAAACTGACTTTTGAATCTGAATTGACCAGCTGGTTTGTAAAATTTTTTTCTCCTCTAGGGCCACTAATATAATTTGGATTCTGACTCCTAAAAGGAAATGCTTCAATATTAGCTATTTGCTTCGATATTTTTTCTAAGTGATTCCATTCATCAATATCAAGCGTTTCTATCAGCTTTTTTAGAGTTCCTTTCCTATTTAAAGACTCCATTAAAAAGTGTGGGAAATAATGACTAAAATAATAACCATTTTCTTTCACCTTAGTTTCTCTTACAATTTTCAACTCATTATAGAGAATGCTACTGGTATCCTCAACATCCACAATATGCTTCTTCAAATATTGATCATCCTTCAATAAATTCTCATCCGAATCAATAATTTTTAGAGAATCATCTTTGGTTTCTAATTCTCTTGCATTTTTGTAATATGTGAGAATACCACTTGATCGATTGGTTTTGACCTTTGCAATATTAGGATTAACTAAACAAAGAAAGAGTGTTGCTTCATCAATATTTCCTCTTATATGATTTGGAATACCATATCTAATACTCTTTTCAGTACTATTGGGCAAATTTTCCTCAATATTCAACCAAGAAAATGTAGTACTGTCGTTTTTCAAAGACTCCAAAAAATTATCAATTAGCGGATTTACATTTTTGTCTTCCCACGGACTATATTTCTGAAATAGTTTAGAAGAACTCTCAATTACACCCAATTTTTCAATGTACGTGTTAGCTAATTTACATAAACTCTTTTTTTCACTATAAAGTTGTTCTTTTGCTGTTCTCATTTGTAACTTACGTCTATTCCTCACATTTTTTATCCTCTTTCTATTGATTTCATTATAACACTAAATATTAGCAAATTACGATATCTTTTAAAAATTCATGAATCCATCATAACCATATCCATCATACTATTTTGTATAACTTTCCGAAAAACAAGTATTTTCCTGAATGTTTTGAATTTGAAACGATGAACAAACAAAAACAACCGGAAAAGAAACAGTTCACGACTGCTTCTTCTCTGGTTGTTTTTTATACTAACGATTTTTCCGACTTAATTGATAAGAGTACATCATAGGGATAAACACAATGGCGAGGATGACCAGCACCAATACATAAGAAAGCGCGAATTGAAGGCCTGCTTCAAGTAGAAGGATTAACCCTCCGAGGACCCACAACTTCCCTGCCAAGCGATGGGTTTTGTGCCAGTTATCTTCACTCTGCAAGGTCCAAGGCAGACGGATTCCAACCGTATGGTTCACTTTTAGCTTCGGCATGTAATTGCCCATGATCACAAAGATGAGGCCTAGCAAAGCCGAAACAAAAACTGATGGATTGGTAGTAGATCCTAGCGCCTTGCTATAGATGAGATAGGAGGTACTTAAGGAAACGATTGGGGTCAACCAGTAAATCGCTCTAATCATTTTTTCATTCATAGCGCTATTCTTAGGATCACGTCCGATCATAAAGATCATAAACAGATGCACCATGAGATCGAAAATAGGAAGACCAAACACAACCAGGGGTTTCGATTGGAAGTTATTGGCCTGGCCAGCAAAATTGAAGTGAATCGGGATTTGGTTAGGCAATTGCGACCAAATCATCAGCCCCCAAAGCATGGGGAAAAGGATCACCATAGAAGTTAATAGCAATAGTTTTTTATTCGTTTTCATCAGTAGAGTCTCCTTTCAAATCAACGAGCCAGACCATTAAATCCTCCAAGACAGAAGTATTGAGTTCATGGTAGATAAAATTCTTCTCTTTTTCCTCTCGAATTAAATCTGCCTGCTTAAGGAGGCTTAAATGATGGGAAATGGTCGCTCCTGCTACATCAAAGTGGCCAGCGATATCTCCAGCAGATAATTTCCCCGCCTTTAGCAGTTCTAAGATACTTCTTCTTATCGGATTCGATAAAGCTTTAAATGTTTGCGCAAAATTCATTCTCTATCTCCTCTAATCTATTTAGAAATCTTTCTAAATAGATTCTAGTACTTTCGGATAGGTTTGTCAACTCTATTTAGAAAAAATTCTAAATAGTTTCTGTTGTAAAAAAATATCAGACCTAAGACCGATTCTTATAAACAGCGTCTTTTCTTAAGTTTTCTTTAAGAAATCAGCCTTATAATAAAACCATCAAATGAAGACCTCCCAACTTTGTTTGATAGAAAATCCTAAACTTTTTCATAATAATCTCCCTATAAGAGCCACCAAAACCGGTGGCTTTTTTCTACGTACCTTAGTGAGTCAAGTCCAATAGGGGCGTAGACGAACTTAGGTAAGTTGACGCAGTTCGAACGACAGTGAGAACTACGATCTTTAGAATGGAATAAGTAATTTTACTGTTTGGAATGATGATTAATGCATTTTGTCAGACCTAAGACCGATTCTTATAAACAGCGTCTTTTCTTAAGTTTTCTTTAAGCAAACCGCCTTATAATAAAACCATCAAATAAAGACCTCCTAACTTTGTTTGATAGAAAATCCTAAACTTTTTCATAATAATCTCCCTATAAGAGCCACCAAAACCGGTGGCTTTTTCTCTACGTACCTTAGTGAACGTTAGTGAGCTTAGGTACGTTGATGCAGTTCGAACGGTAGTGAGAACTACGTTCCTTATTCCTTTACGAGCATCAGCGAGTTTAGGTACGTTGACGCAGTTCGAACAACAGTGAGAACTACGGTCCTTCTCCTTCATTTGTATCAATACTCCAATTTATACTCGATCTGTGTTATAATGAAGAGAATTTTTGTCTGAGGAGGATTTATGAAAAAAACACATTCTATGTTATTCGTCCCGGGCATCATTATGCTTGGGATTGTTTTACGAACACCATTTACTACGCTTCCGACGGTCTTGTCTGACATCGCTGCTGGTTTGGGGGTAGATGTGAACTCTCTGGGACTATTGACTAGCTTGCCACTGCTCACCTTTGCCATTTTCTCACCTTTTGCGATTCAATTTGCTAAAAGGTTGGGGATTGAGCGCCTCTTTCTCCTAGTTTTGATCGCGATTACGATCGGATCTGCCATTCGGATTATCAACCTCCCCTTCCTCTATCTGGGAACCATCTTGATTGGAGCTGGCATCGCCTTTCTCAATGTGCTGCTTCCAAGCCTGATTCAAGCGAACAGACCCCGTCAACTAGGCATTCTGACCACTTTGTACATCACTTCTATGGGGATGTCCACAGCGATCGCCTCTTCTGTCGCTGTTCCGATCACCAAAGCCACTTCTTGGCAAGGTTTGGTCAACATCTTGACAGCCTTGTGTGCTCTTGCTTTGGTCATCTGGATTCCTAACATTCGCTACAACCACCATCTAAAAAAGACGACCACTACGGAATCTAGTAGCAAGTGGTATACCAATAAATATGTCTGGGCTATCATGATTTTTGGAGGCTTGCAGTCACTGCTTTTCTACACAAGTATGACCTGGCTTCCGACCATGGCTGTTCAAGCTGGCCTTTCAAAGGTTGAATCTGGACTACTGGCCTCCGTGTTCACCCTGATCAGTCTCCCATTCTCCTTGACGATCCCAAGTTTAACCACACGGTTATCCGATCGCAATCGACACTTGATGCTTGCGATTGTTGTCGGAGCAGGGATTCTGGGGGTAGCCATGCTCTTAATCCCGACCAGCAACTTCTTCTATTGGTTGGTATTAAATGCCCTGATTGGAAGTTCCGTTAGTTCGCTCTTCCCTTACCTCATGGTCGCTTTCTCCATGAAATCCAGTACACCTGAAAAAACAGCTCAACTTTCTGGTCTTGCCCAAACAGGAGGCTACGTCTTTGCAGCCTTTGGGCCCATCCTCTTTGGATATAGCAAATCTCTCTTCCACTCTTGGACACCTGCCATTCTTATGTTACTGGTCTTAACCATTATCATGGCGATTGCCCTTTATCAGGTGGAAAAAGTTGATCATATTTTATAACCATCGTCTGGCTGGAAGATTCGTCTTCCGGCCTTTTTTGTGCATACAAAAAAAGAACTAGGCACTTGTCCTAGTTCGAAATTTTATTATCCGTTAAATGAGATATGTACGTGATCGTAGTGGTTTGCTGTATCTCCACCACGGTCTGGCATTTGGTTCCATGTGTTAGCAGGTCCGTAAATGTTGTCGACTGGCATGTAGAATTGTTGTTTCCAGATGATGTATGAGATACCTGCACGGTCCATGTTGTCAATTGCATATTGGGCAACTTGATCTCCAAGTTCAGAACTTGTCGGAACCATTACGTCTACTGCAAGCCCTTTACCGTGGTCTTCTGGATCCCCTTCACGGTAACCACCGATATTTGTGATACCGAATTTCGCAGCGATTTCTTGACGGAAAGCTTCCGCTTGCGGTTGAAGGTGTGGATCAGTTGGAGTGGCATTTGCAGCTGTTGGAGTTGATGCTAGTGGTTGCACTTCAGGTGTAGCAGCCGTTTCTGCTACTGGTTGTGCTGGAGCTTCCTCTGCTGGAGCTTCAGGAGCAGAAGCTGGTGTTTCAGCAGGTGTTTCCGCTACTGGAGCAGATTGAGGAGCAGCTGGCGCTACTTCTTGATTTTGAACTTCAACATTGACAGCTGGAGCACCGTAGTTTGGTGTTTCTGGAACAGCTGGTTGTGCTGGTGTTTCTGCTGCTGGTACTTCAACTACTGGAGCTTCCGCTGGGGCTTCTTGAGTTTCCGCTGCTGGAGCAACTGGAACAGCTTTGTTGTCTTCGTTAACTGGTTTTGACAAATCGTTGACAGCAACTGTTTGGTCATCAACTGTCACTTGGTTTGTTGTCAAGTCAGCACTTGCAACGGTTGCATCTGTCGCACCTGCTTGAGGAGTTTGGATTTCAACTGAAGTTACTTCTTTTTGATCATTCACTGTTGTTTTCAAAACAGTACCTGGGTAGATCAAATCCATGTTGCTGATGTTGTTCAAGTTTGCCAACACATGAACATCGATTCCAAGCGCTTCTGCGATCGAACTCAATGTATCACCATATTTGATGGTATAAGTTTGTTGGTTTTCACCGCTTTGTTGGATATCATGTTTGATTTCATCTACTGAGCGAGCTACCCAATCTTCAAGTGTTTCTGCAGTGGCTTTTGTAAATGGAATCACTGCAAGAGCTACTGTTGAAGCGATCAAGGCTTTCGTATTAACTTTTAATTTCATCTTTTATCCTCTTTTTTCTTTGTTTTTTGCTCAAGATTTTCTTGAACAAATGAACTACTATTCTATCTTATCACAATTAAAAAATAATAAAAGGACTTTTGGGCTATTTAACAAAACTGTATTTTTCTTGTAACATTTCGTCTTTCTTGTCACATTGTTACAAACTAGTAACATAAAAAGAGGGTGGTGGAAGAAGAGTACGAGGGTGCAAAAAACCTCATCTAGGAATGGTTTCTTGATGAGGTTCTTGTCTTTTTTAAGTAATTGAACACGCCCTAAATGCTGGGTGAAAAACGCAAACTGTAATAGTACTAACTTCAAAGGCACATTAGCTGATTGGATTTTTCTCTCGCTTTAAGAGCTCGGAAAAATCCTAATCAGCCTTGTGGGGGCAGGACAACGAAGCATTCTATACAACAGTGCTTCTGTCCTGCTCCCTATTTTCCTTTGAGTTGCTTAACGGCTTTGTATCTTATGAATTGAACACGCCCTAAATGCTGGGTGAAAAAGATAAATTCTCTTGTGAGCATCGCTCACTGCAAGAATTTCCTATTTTCACTTTGCATTTTACGGGCTTTGTATCTTACTTCACCTTCATGATTCTGACGAGGTTGGCGCGTTCGGCTTCTTCGAGTTTCATTTCGATATAATAGATAGTCTCTTTGAGATCTGGGATGGTCGCATACTCGAGTCCGTTCACTCGACGGCGGGTTTTCTCGATTTCATCTGCCATGAGTTGGCAACTTTTTTCGATTTCCGCTAACTTGAGCAAATCTGGGAGTAGATCCCCCATTTCTTGGATGGTGCTGTCCATTTGACTATTGGAGGCAAGGTAGCTATAAACCACGTCCCCTTCATCATCTCCGTATGGATTATCGATACGGGCATGGAGCTTGGGCACGCGCACACTCATGACATTTTCTTCCTCGATATGGAGCATCACTTCTCGAGTGGGTACAGCAAAGATTTCTTCTACCATGAGGTCACTCTCTAGGGACTTGGCCATCACGAAATCTTGCATATTGCCCACCAGTGCTGCCTCCACCTTTTGGCGCAGACGATTATTCTCACGCACAGCTTCAATAAAACGGCGCATGAGTTCATCCCGCTTATCCTTGAGCAACTTATGCCCCCGGGTTGCTGTCTTGAGGCGCTCTTTGAGAATATTGAGCTCCATCCGAGTTGGTTTTACATTTAATCGTGCCATAGGCTAATCCTCTTTGTTTGGCAGATACTTGTCAATCATCTCATCCTTGATCCGTTTAAGCTCTGTTCGTGGAAGGATGGATAAGAGTTCCCAACCGAGATCCAAACTTTCCTCAATCGTACGATTAGTGGTGAAACCTTGATTGATGTATTCCTGCTCAAAGCGATCGGTAAATTTGACATAGAGCTTGTCCGTATCTGACAAGGCAGACTCCCCAAGTACTACAGCCAGTTCTTTGGCTTGTTTTCCTTGGGCGTAGGCCGCAAAGAGCTGGTTCATGGTCGCCGCATGGTCTTCCCGAGTCTTGCCTTCACCAGAACCCTTGTCCTTCAAACGAGAAAGGGATGGAAGAACATTGATCGGTGGGCGGTAACCACTATTGTAGAGATCGCGGGACAGAATAATCTGACCTTCGGTGATGTAGCCTGTCAAGTCAGGGATGGGGTGGGTGATGTCATCTTCTGGCATGGAGAGGATTGGAATCTGAGTCACAGATCCTTTCTTCCCAACCAAGCGTCCTGCACGTTCGTAGAGGGTTGAGAGGTTAGTATAGAGGTAACCTGGATAGCCCCGACGTCCTGGAACCTCCCGGCGGGCAGCGGATACTTCCCGAAGGGCTTCACAGTAGTTGGTCATATCCGTCATGATAACCAAGACGTGCATATCTTTTTCATAGGCCAAATATTCGGCGGCTGTCAAGGCGATCCGAGGAGTGGCAATCCGTTCGATAGCTGGGTCATTAGCTAGGTTGATGAAGAGGACAGAGCGGTCAATTGCACCTGTCTCCCGAAGGTCGTTCATAAAGAACTCGGCTTCTTCAAAGGTAATTCCCATAGCCGCAAAGACCACGGCGAAGTTTTCTTCAGAATTAAGAACCGTCGCTTGACGAGCAATCTGAGCCGCCAACTCCTTGTGAGGAAGACCAGAACCTGAGAATACTGGGAGTTTTTGGCCCCGAACCAAGGTATTCAAATGGTCAATGGCTGAGATCCCTGTCTGGATAAATTCATCCGGATAGTCCCGCGAAACAGGGTTAATAGCTTGCCCATCAATGTCCAAGTACTTCTCTGGGATAATCTCTGGACCGCCATCGATGGGTTTGCCCATCCCGTTAAAGATGCGTCCGACCATGTCTTCAGACACAGGGAGTTCTAGGGGACGTCCGGTAAAGCGGACTTTGGCTTTTTCCAAGTTGATCCCGCTAGATCCTTCAAAGAGCTGGACCATAGCCTTGTCTTCTTGGACTTCGAGGACTTGTCCCTGACGGGTCGTTCCGTCATGAAGCTTGATTTCTACTAGTTCATTGTAGTGAACCCCTTCGACCTGATCGACAATCATCAAGGGACCAACAACTTCGCTGACAGTACGGTATTCTTTAATCACGCTCATTGTCTACTCCTCCTTTTGCGACGATTTGGTGTAGGGTTTCTACGATTTCTTCTTTCAGGGCTTGAATGGTTGCCAACTGATCCTCATGGATGAACTTGCTACGGGCAATGCGGTCTCGAAGAGCCACGGTTCCTTCCATGATTTCTGTGAAGTAAGCCCCTAATTCTAGTGCTTTTTGACTTTCTTGGTCAAAGGTCAAAATATTGGTCAACAAGGCCACCTGCTTGCTGAAAGAGGTATAGGTATCGACCTCATCAAAGGCATTTTGTTGCAGGTAGTCTTCACGGATCATCTTGGCCGCATTCATGGTCAAGCGGTCTTTTTCAGACAAGGAATCTAGACCAACCAAGCGGACGATTTCTTGCAATTCACTTTCCTTTTGAAGCAAATTCATAGCGCGGGTCACTTTTTCAGACCAGCTGATTTGTTCATGTAGATCGATATAGCGACCGACTTCATCTTGATAAAGGGAATAAGAACTCAACCAGTTGATGGCCGGGAAGTGACGACGTTGCGCCAATTGAGCATCTAGTCCCCAGAAGACCTTGACAATCCGCAAGGTATTTTGCGTTACAGGCTCTGAAATATCTCCACCCGGAGGGGAAACGGCACCGATAGCGGTAATCGAGCCTTCACGCGCAGTGGTTCCGAGTGTCTTGACCCGACCTGCACGCTCGTAGTATTCGGCGATCCGGCTACCAAGATAGGCTGGGTAGCCTTCATCCCCTGGCATTTCTTCTAGACGACCAGACATTTCACGGAGAGCTTCTGCCCAACGAGAAGTAGAGTCCGCCATGATGGCAACGGAATAACCCATATCACGGAAGTATTCGGCAATAGTAATCCCTGTGTAGATGGAAGCTTCACGCGCCGCTACTGGCATGTTCGAAGTGTTGGCGATCAGAACGGTCCGTTGCATGATGGATTGACCGGTCGTTGGATCGATCAATTCTGGAAATTCATTCAGAACGTCCGTCATTTCATTTCCACGTTCCCCACAACCAACGTAAATTACGATGTCTACATTGGCAAACTTAGCCACCTGGTGTTGCACGACTGTCTTTCCAGCTCCGAAAGGACCAGGAACAGCTGCAGCTCCACCCTTAGTCACAGGGAAGAAGGTATCGATGACCCGTTGACCGGTGACCAAAGGCTCTACTGGAATCAGTTTTTGTGCAAAGGGACGGCCTCGACGAACTGGCCATTTTTGCATCAAAGTACCAGTAAAGAGACTGCCATCTGCCTGCTCGATCTCATAGACTGGCTCTTCTACTGTGTAAGAACCTGCTGCGATCTTGGTTACACGTCCACTCACACCAAAGGGTACCATGATGCGGTGTTCCACCATATTGGTCTCCTGGACCGTACCGACGATGTCTCCTGCGACCACTTCTGTCCCTTCTGCCACACTTGGCTCGAAGGCCCATTTGGTGTCCCGATCTAGATTTGGAACTTGCACCCCACGAACGAGGAAGTCACTGGCAGTCACTTCTTGGAAACGTTCCAAGGGGCGTTGGATCCCGTCAAACATCTGAGAGATCAAGCCTGGTCCCAATTCAACAGAAAGGGGAGCTCCGGTTGTTACCACCGGTTCACCTGGTCCGACTCCAGACGTTTCTTCATATACTTGGATAGAGGCTTCGTCCCGCCGCATCTCAATAATTTCGCCAATCAAACCAAGATCGCCGACCCGGCAAATGTCTTGGATGTTGGCCTCCTGCATCCCTGATGCAACCACCAAGGGACCGGAAACTTTGATAATTTTTCCTTGAGTCATGTATTCCTCCTGGGAATCCTTTGTTTCTTTGTTTTACTTGTGCGCTATCTCTCTTAGAGCTTGCTTTTGTTGGCCATTGGCATCGAAATTGCTTGGATCCAACCAAGCTTCTAGTCGCTGTTTGATAGCTGGCCATTCTTGGTCAATGATAGACAACCAGTCTGTATCGCGGGTACGACCTTTATAAACAACAGCCTGACGGAAACAGCCTTCATAGGTAAACCCTAAGCGCTCAGCTGCTTTGCGAGATGCTTGGTTTAAGGCATCGCATTTCCACTCATAGCGGCGGTAGCCTAAATCTTCAAACACGTAGCGCGCTAACAGATACTGGGCTTCCGTAGCCATGCGTGTCTTTTGGAGCGCTGGTGAGTAGGTCACTGCTCCGACTTCGATCACCCGATTAGCTTGATCGATCCGCATGAGAGAGAAAGTCCCCAAAGCCTTGCCTGAATCTTTGTCTACAATCGCATAGTAAAAGCGACCTTGGGCTGTCATGAGATCATCTAATAGGTAGTCCCACTCCTCTTCATTGCGGGCAGGGCCTTTGAACAGAAAAGTCCACATCTCTGCTGGAGAGTCCGGCCCGTAGACCTGATAAAGATCTGCTCCATGTTTTTCTTTTGAGAGGCGCTCGATCACGGTATAGCGACCTTCGATCCGCTCAATAGCTGGTAGACGACCCGGTGTAAATTCCGGCAGTGCATCGCCAATCGCTTGGCCAAATTCATTTGTTCTCATAAAATATCCTGTCCTACTGCTTTTTCGACATTATCACGAATCCGCTGTTGGCCCAGTCCCGTAGTCCCTCTATGGGTCGGGATAAGGATCAGAGCCGGTGTCAGCTGCTGGTCGTAAAAAGCCACTGTATCTGGAATGGCCTGAGCAATATCCTCTGTCAGGTAGATAATCCCGAAGTTTTCCCGACTGAGTTTTCGCAAGGTATTGATCGCTTCTTGTGGCTCTGTGACCGGATAGGTTTGAAAACCAATCAGTCGAAAAGGAAGGATGGCATCCCGATTACCCACAACGGCGATCTTATAGGTCTGTTTGTCCATAAATCGGTCTCATCCTTTCTTTGATGTCTGCTAGCGGAAAACCATTGTCCAAACCAGAGAGGACCAAACGAAGGTTGGTCACCTCTAACTCTTTTCCGTAAAGATAACGAACAAGAGGGAGTGGTCCATCGACTTCAAAACGGCCAGCGTCTAGAAGACTGAATTTCACCAAACTCTCTAAATACTCCAACTCCACGGTCTTTAATTGACCGGTGCGCATCTTTTCTTCATAAGTTTCTAAGGCGAGATCGTACTCTAGCGGATTAACTTGATAAAACCAGGTCAACCACTGACCCGATTCTAGCAGGTCGATCACCTGATGGGCACTGAGGCTCCCTTCATCTGAGAGTAATTGGTGCATAAAACTATGCGGTTTTTGCTGATCCAAGGCCCGCTTGACCGTAATCGCATTGTAAAAGTCAATGGTCACATCCACCAACTGCTTCAGAATCGGGTGATCTAGGCTGTCCCCTAAGTATCGCAGGTGTTTAAAATAAGCTAAGTCCATCCCGATTTCGAGAACCCGCAAGTCCTGATAATCTTGGAATTCTTGCCAGGTTGCAGCCACTTCTTCCGCCATAAAGGCCGGACAATGCTCCGCAGAAAAGGTCGCCACCAAATGCTCGAGAACATCGAGAGAATAAGGACCGATAGGGATCAATAAGTGCCCCAACTTGCGCTCTGTCGCCTTGTGTTTTAGATAAACCTTGAGATTATGATAGGTGTATTTCAAGGTAAAAAGGCTAACCAGGTCTGACTGAGGGCTTACCTCAAAAGCCCATTGGTATTCTGCCAACAAGGCTGCCATCAGGCGGGCTTCAAGAGCTGATAAATCCTTGATCTCGTGGCTGTCTAAAGCATAAGGCGTCCCCTGCAACAAGCCTTCTCGACTCTCGCTGGAGGGACTTGCAAGCAACTGCTCGAACTGACTGGGACTGACAAAACTAGCCTCACGTACGCTGATTCCTGTATTGACTTGAGAATAGGTCCGTTCGCTCATTGCAACCTCCTAGTTCTCTTCATCTGTGAAAATGCTGGCTGCCATCTGGTAGCTTTCTTGCTCCCAAATGGAATCCACCAAATCACGGTAGAGATAGTTGTCATCAATCTTCCCAACCGACAGGATAAAGCCTGCTTGAGCTGGGATTGTTGCATCTGCAACCGTCACATTCTGATGCGTCTGCTTCAATCTCTCGAGAGCTGCTGAATCAAATTTAGCAGCGCTCACCGCCCCGAAGGTCAGGGTCACAACTTGTCCCTGATAGCGATCTAAGACCGCATCTACAAACTGCATTTCCTTTTCAAGGGGCCAAGCCACCATCGCTTCATAAGCATCTGCAAAGAGATCCTTTAAGACTCGTTGCTTGGTGACAAGGGTTGATTGGCGTTTTTTATTTTCGATTTGTTGGGTTTCACGTTGCAATTGACGTTGAATCCGCTTGAGCTGCTCGGAGCGTTGATTGAGTTTGTCTTGGATCAAACGCTCTTCTTGCGCAGTCTCTTCTTTTAGGATGGTTTCCTTGGCCTCTTCTAAGAGTTTACGCCCTTTTTCGTGGGCTTGGGCCAAGATCGAATCCTTTAATTGGGTTTGTTCATCCATATCGTTTTTTCTCCTATTGCATGCGTCTTGTGTTTTTCGCCTCGTAAGGCGAATCCATCAAAGCTAACTCTTAGCCGACGCGTAGGGTCAATAGGAAGGACACAACGAAGGCCAAGATGGCGTAGGTTTCAACCATGGCCGCAAGGATAACCCCTTTCATCATGTCTTCAGGGCGTTTGGCCAAGATTTGCATCCCTGCTGTCGCAACATTTCCTTGGTGTTTGGCTGAGAAATAACCAACGATCGCAACTGGAAGAGCTGTAAAGAAGTAAGCAACCCCTGTTTCAAGTGGCATATCTGGCTTAATTTGCAACCAGATCAAGATCCCGATAACGAAACCGTACAAACCTTGTGTACCTGGCAACAATTGCAAAATCAAGGCTTGGGCAAATTTTTCAGGTTGTTCTTTCAAGAGTGCTGCTGCTGCTTGACCCGTTTTACCAACCCCAAGGGCAGATCCCATTCCACTAAGTGCAACGGCGATCGCCACACCAAATGCTGCAAAGAAGGCGCCCCCATGGGCTGAAAAATATGATGCTAAAGATTCCATGAATATACTCCTATTTATTAAAGATAATACTTATTTTTTTGTTTTAATATAGCGTTCAGAAGGTTTGAGAGGACGAAATGGCTTGCCTCCTCCTTCGTAGAACTTACCGAAGAACTCCACAAAGATCAAACGGGCTCCATGCACATATCCTGACAAGAAGGACAGGAACATATTAATGGCATGTAGGACGATAAAGAGCACAAGCCCTACCGTAAACCGTCCAAGCGGTGGGAAGAGATTGACAATAAGGTTAAAGGCCGAACCGATACTAGCTCCAGACAAGCCCAAGGCCATCAAACGGGTGAAGCTGACCAAGTCTCCGACATAGCCACTAACATTGTAGAGGTTAAAGAGACCAGAGGCTAAACCGGACAACTTCTTGGCGCTGACAATGGAAACAATCAAGATCCCAATGGCATTCAAAATAGCTAACCACTTGCCAATCGGAACTAAAATGCTCATCCCTGGCAAGATATTGCCTACTGCTAGAAGCATTAAACCAAGTAGGATCAAGACCCAAGCAAAGCCCGCATTATAGGCTTCCGTGTAGTCTTTGAGGCGGACATTTTTCATTCCCCCTAGGAACAGTCCCACTAAGACAGTGACAAAACCAAAGACCACTGAGAGGATCAGGATGGTCATGGCGTTGCTGGTCGTACTGATCAAGGCAAAAGGCATCTCAAATCCAAAGAAAGAGCCATAGACCACACCCCAAAGGGCAACTGAAATCCCGAGGAGACTGAAGAAACGCAGGTTCTTTGCTGTCCCAGGCTTGAGCTTAAAGGCTTTAAGGGCAAAGCCTGTCGCTACCGTTAGCAACAGTCCATAACCGATATCTGCGACCATCATGCCAAAGAAAACAAAGTAGAAGAGAGAAACGATCGGTGTCGGATCTTTCTCGTAATACTTAGGCAGGGCGTACATCTCTGTGACTAATTCAAAGGGCTCTACCAAGGCACTATTTCGCAACTGGATTGGAACGTCATCCCAATCTTTTTCCGTCACATCGCGCGTCTCTAGTAAGACCCGAGAACCAAAACCTTCTTGCAAGAAGTCTCGCAATGAGGCCACTTGGGATGTTTCAATCCAACCCTCTAGGGCTACCAAACTTTGCGTGCTGGCAAGAAGCGACTTGGCTTCCTCACGAGCTCCCAAACTCAGCAAGTAATCCATCTGGTACTTGAGCTGGTCCAGCTCCTTCTGGGAGTTTTGCAACTCTGCTAGGGTTGCTGCAACTACAGCTTCTTGCTCTTTGATTTCCCCTTCTAGGCGATCCAAGTAGGCGGCCGGGACCTGCTCTTCTTCATAGTCCAATTCTTTGAACCCATGGTCTTCTAGAAGCTCCTGAACAGCTACACGATCTCCCGAGCGATACAAGATGACATAGCCGTGTTCGGTTTCAGACGTAAAGACTTCTTCTAGCTCCAGCTCAGGATGAGCTTTTAAGGAAGAACGAACAGCGTCTGTATCGCTATTTGGGATAGTCCCAATCAAGCCATGCACATAGTGAAAATTAGCGAGGGCAGCTGGCGTCACCTCTAACGGTCGCCATTTTTCTAAGCGCTCTATCTC
Source organism: Streptococcus sp. 27098_8_186 (assembly GCF_041432055.1). NCBI lineage: Bacteria > Bacillati > Bacillota > Bacilli > Lactobacillales > Streptococcaceae > Streptococcus > Streptococcus sp. 27098_8_186. Next base: position 54,940 of record NZ_JAPVYV010000006.1, on the reverse strand, counting down.
TGCCTTTGCATCCGCAATCTTCTGACGAGCCTTGTCTAACACGCGCAATTGGCGTTTCAACTTGGTCAATAGAAGATCCTCATCTCGAATCATCCCGTGGGCCTGCAAGTCATCAAAAGACAAGCTTAAGGGTTCTTCCTTTAGAGCTTGCAGGGCCTTCTTCTCAGGCATGTAAGGCTCCAGAGTCTGAATCATTTTTTCAACTTGTTCTTGACGTTTTTGCAGCTCTACCAGGGCTTGATGATTGTCCTCTGTCAAGGGTTGAGACAAGGTATTTGCCTCAAAGGCAGCCTGCCACTCTTCCTGTTCACTTAGGTCATAAATCTGGATTTTCGCCTCAGACTGTAGCGCTAGTAGGAGACTGTCCAAGTCATCTTTGGGCAAGATGAGGGACAGTTTTTGCATCTGACTAACGGCCATAGCTTGCTACCACCTTTTCTACAATGGCTTCAACTAACCCAGTTCGCTTATCGGTCATCGCCTGTTGTACCTTGGCAACATTGCGCGCAACTGTTTCTTCCAGATCTTTCGTTAAACGGACGAGTCTTTCTTGGGCGTTTTTTTCTGCCTCTGTGACCAATTGCTTGGTTTCCTCATCGTAATGCTGTGCCACTGTTGCAAGGCGATCGCGCGAATCCGTTCGGATTTGATCGACTTGAGCTTCATAGCCTACGACCACGCCCTGAGCAGCTTGCTCGATCTCTTGCATCATCTCGAGTGTTGCATTCGACATCGTCACACCTCCTTATTCAACTATTGTTCTTCCAACAACAGTACAATTATCTTAAATTATACCACAATTCATATCGTTTGTTCAGGCCTGACCGGGAATTTTCAGAAAATTGTGGACAACCAACAAGCCCTTACTGTCAAGATTGGTAGCGTTCTCTTCTTTTCTTGTATCCTGTTCCTAGTTTCAGTATTTCTTACTTGCTTTTACTTGAATAAAGCGGGTCCCCATGTTATAATGTGTAATATATTATAGGAGCATTCTGTTATTTCATCCTGTGAGAAAGGAGGATTGCTGTGAAACAAGATCAAGATTTACGCACCATTATCGCCAGCCATGAAGCTGAGTTAACGGATATGGAACGCGACATTGCCCAATATTTTTTATCATCCGAAGCACGACAGCACTCCCTGTCCTCTTCTCGTGTAACTGAGCTACTCCATGTCTCAAAGGCAGCTTTAACGCGTTTCTCTCAAAAATGTGGTTTTTCCGGCTATCGGGAGTTTGTCTATCATTTTAATGAGGAAACAAAGAATCAAAAACAGGTGCAAGAGCATGACGAACTCACTCTCAGCGTCTTGCAACGCTACCACCATATCAGTAACGTCACTGAAAGTCTGGTAAAAGATTCCCAATTAGATCGGGTAGCTGAACTAATCGATCAAGTAGACCGAGTCTATTTCTTCGGGATCGGTAGTTCCGGTTTAGTCGCTCGAGAAATGAAATTGCGCTTTATGCGACTGGGGGTCGTTTGTGAAGCCCTGACTGATCAAGATGGCTTTGCTTGGACGACCAGTATTCTCGATTCCTCTTGTTTAGTCATCGGTTTCTCATTGTCAGGAGGCACCAACTCCATTACAGACAGTCTCCTGGACGCCAAAGCAAAAGGGGCTAAAACGGTTCTTGTGACCGCTAACCCGGCTGCCATCCACCAAGGATTCACAGAAGTGTTACCGGCCGCACCTCTTCCTAGTAATACCTATATCGATCGAATCTCCGCTATTTTACCACTCCTCATTGTGGTCGATTTGATCTATGCTCATTTCCTTAATAAAAGCCGAGAACAAAAGGAAATTGTCTTTAATAGCTACTGGGAAAACAAAAAGCTTTCTGCTCAACGTTCTCGAAAATCTTAATATGGTCTCCCTATTTAAAAAGCATAAAAGATCAGGTTTTCTTCATCTTTCATGCTTTTTTTGATGAATCAAAAACAAGTCGCCAGCGCGACTTGTTTTATGTTCCATGTTTTTGTCTAAAGTGGTAGTAGGCCCCCAACATACCCGCAGCGTTTTGGTGGTGGGCAAATTCCAAACGGATCTTATCTGCTAGGCTAGGAACCAGTTCGGCACACAGCGTTTGATAGATTTTAGGTTTCAGGATCGCTTCCTGGGCCATAATCCCCCCTCCAAGAACGATGACCTCTGGATTGACCACATAGGCGATATTGGCCAGTCCTTTTCCAAGGTAGGTCACCATCCGATCAATTCCAGCCATACAGATTTTATCTCCTTCCGTTGCCTGCTTGAAGATCCGGCGACCATTCCACTGTTCCACAGGATCACCATGATGTTCTGCCACATACTCGACCAAAGCCGTCGTCGAAGCTAAATCCTGAAAGGCACCGTCTGGCAAATGAAGATAGCCAACCTCACAAGCTGAATTGCTAAAACCATGAAAGACCTGACCATCAAGCAAGAGGCAACCGCCAATCCCTGTCCCAATCGTCAGGCAAACAGCATTGTTCGATCCTTTTGCATGACCTGTAGTGACCTCTGCGAGACCGGCACAGTTGACATCATTTTCAATCTCGCAAGGGATCTGAAAGGTCTCTTCGATTTCCTTTTTGAATTGGGTGCCTGCATAGTTGGGAATTTGTGGGCCAGCATAAAAGATTTCTCCCTTATCAGGATCAACCATTCCAGCCGAAGAAATCGCAACCCCTGCCAAAGGATGCTTCTTCAAATAACGGGCTACGATTTCCTTTGTTGTGTTAAGAATGTGAGGTCCTCCTTTTTGGGCCTCCGTTGGCATTTCATGGGTCTCTAAGAGTTGCCCTTTTGCATCGGCTAGACCATACTTGATACTGGTCCCTCCGATATCAATTACAACATATGGATTCATCTAGACCTCCTTTGATCAAAGGAATCTGGCTTTTGTGTCCTGAATGAGTTGAGCAGCACGTTGAATCACTTCTTGATCCGCTTCTACTACTGGCGTCAAAGGGGAGCGAACAGATCCCAAGTCCAAACCTTCATTGATGCGCAAAACCGCTTTGATGACCGCATACATATTGCCATGAGCAGACGTCAAGACTCCGATAATGTCATTAATAGCAAACTGCAAGGCACGCGCAGTCTCTAAATCTTTCTCAGCAATCAGCTGATTGAGCTTCAAGAAGAGCTCTGGCATCGCACCATAGGTGCCACCGATCCCAGCATGCGCTCCCATGAGACGGCCACCTAAGAATTGTTCATCTGGGCCATTAAAGACGATATGGTCGTCGCCTCCTAAAGAAGCAAAGGTTTGAATGTCCTGAACAGGCATCGAAGAATTCTTGACCCCAATCACCCGTGGATTTTTCAACATTTCCTTGTAAAGACTCGGTGTCAAAGCGACCCCTGCCAATTGCGGGATATTGTAGATGACAAAGTCTGTATTGGGTGCGGCTGCACTGATTTCATTCCAGTAGTGGGCTACACTGTATTCTGGCAAGCGGAAATAGATCGGCGGAATGGCCGCAATGGCATCCACCCCTAGTTCTTCTGCATGTCGTGCCAATTCCACGCTATCCTTGGTGTTGTTGCAGGCTACGTGAGCAATGATGGTCAATTTCCCTTTAGCTACTGCCATCACTTCTTCCAAGATCAGCTTGCGATCGGCCACGCTCTGGTAGATACATTCGCCAGAGGATCCGTTGACATACAAGCCCTGCACACCTTTCGCGATAAAATATTCTACCAGCGCACGTACCCGCTCCGGGCTAATTTCTCCTTGGTCATCATAGCAGGCATAAAAAGCGGGGATGACTCCTTCATATTTTTTTAAATCTGACATTTTTTCTCCTTTTGTCACTAATAAATTCATTTTATTCTTGGTACTGGGCGAAAATCTTTTCCATTAATCCAACTTGTGCAAAAGCCAAGCTTGAAAAGCCGAACAAGAAAAAGATCATGAGCCCCAATAGGAAAGCTAAAACTGAGCTTGCAAGAGCCATACATAGAAGCAAGAGAGCACTTCCCATGACAAAGAACCAAGGAAAATGTAAGCCTGTCACAATCATGGCTTTTTGCAAACACTCTTTCCAATCCAATTGGTAGCGAGCCGCAATCGGATAAGCAGCCAATAAGATCAACACAAGAAAGAGAAAGAGGCCTAAACAAATGGTTTTCAAAGCTTGGAAAGCTAGGGAAGTTTGCCCCCAAAATAAGAATAAATCAAAGAGACAAATACCTGCAACAATCAGTTCTAAACTTCCTAGTTGCAAGCCTATTTTCCAATTGTCCCGAAAAGCCTTCGCATAACTACGAATCACCGGAACTCGACGCTGGTGCTTAATGGCAAATAAGGTCTGATACAAACTAATTTTCGCAATTCCAATCGTGAGAACTGGTAAACAACTTAGCACAAATAAAAGATTAACGGTTACCAAGTCGAGAACCTTCTCACTGATACGCATCACTACATTGTCCGTGTTAAAAACGGTTTTGATCAATCCTGCCCCCTTAGATGACATAGGCACTCCTTTCTAACGTGATTAATCGATCGCAATTTTAAATAGATATTTTTTCACGATATCTTCTTGCCCTGCATAGCCATTGGGTTGGTGAGGCTCCCCTGGAAAGAAAATCGCAAAATTATGATAGCCTAGATGAAGCGGATAAGACTCCTGGCAATGGACAAAACCGATGTCCGATGCTTCGTCAAATGCGAGCGCCTCACCTGTCACACGAGATCCATAACTCGAAAACTCATGCCCTTCTATCAATAAATGCAAATCGGCATATCTTTTGTGGTGTTCAAAGCGATCATTTTCTGCTTTGTTGAGGGTATTTTCTTGAACGACGAGGAAGACCTTATCCCCATCAATATCGTATCTCCCCAATTCAAAAGAATCCTTCCGATGCTCATAGAGAAAGTCAATGGCCTGATCCAGATTGGGGTGGATTCCTTTGTAAAAGGTGATGTTTTTTAAATCATCAAATATCATATTCTCATCCTTTCGATACGTCTCAGCCTAGCAAACCGATCTGTACACAACTATCGTTTGTCCAAGCAGACGGCTTATCCTTTGACCGCTCCCATGGTAATCCCTTGTGTGAAGGATTTTTGGAAGACCAGGAAGACCGTAACGATTGGCACTGCAGCTAGGGCTGCCCCAGCCATGATCAAGCCATAGTTGGTGGCCATTTCGGCCTGCATGGTTGCTACCCCTAAGGAAATGGTCAGGTTTTGACGAGAAGTCAGCATTACCAATTGCATAAAGTAGTCGTTCCAGGTGTTGATAAAGGTAAAGATGGCAAGGGCTGCAAATCCCGGCTTGACAATTGGGAAGGCAACGCTCCAGAAAGTTCGTAACTCTCCACAACCATCGATCTTAGCAGATTCTAAGAGTTCTGTTGGGATGTTTTCACTAAATTGCTTCATCAAGAAGACCCCGAATGGCCATCCAACCAATGGTAGAATAACCGCTGCAAGGGTATCATGAATCCCCATAAAGTTAATAATCCGTACCAATGGAACTAAGACAACTTGTTTCGGAAGGGCCATAGCTGCAATGAAGATGGCAAAGAGAATTCGTTGCCCATAGAAGCGTTTCTTAGCCAAGACATAACCTGCCAAGGAAGAGGTCATACACACCAAAAGCATGGTTGCAAGGGAGATGAAGACACTATTCCACAACCATTGTAGGGCTGGGTTTTGTACCATCAACTGCTGGAAGTTTTCCATGGTTGGTGTCTTTGGCCACCATTGAGGTGGGATCATAATGGTGTCTGGCTGAGATTTAAATGCCCCTGTCAAAATCCAATAAAATGGGAAAATGAACAAGACTGTTAAAAGGAGCAAAATGATCGTTGAAATCACTGTAAAGGCAGTGATGGGTTTCTTTTGTGTTGGTTTCATCTGAGGCTCCTTTCTTTAGTATTCTACGTCGTTTCCAAGGATCTTGAATTGCGCAAAGCTGATAATGGCAATCATCACCGCAAGGAAGACACCCATGGTGTTGGCATAACCGTATTCAGAGAGTTTAAAGGCTTTTTCATAGAGGTAGTACATGAGGGTACTCGTTGAGTAGTTAGGACCTCCTGATGTCAACAATTGGATCAAGGCGAAACATTGGAAAGAGTTAATGGTCGTAATGATCGCAATGTACAAGGTTGTTGGCAATAGGCTTGGCCATTTGATTTTCCAGAAAACTTGCAGTTCTGTTGCACCATCCACACGCGCGGCTTCTACAAGTGAATTATCAATATTTCCCATAGCAGCGATGTAGAGGATGATCGGTTGACCAACTGAAGTGGTCAACAAAATAATGATGATGGCCATCAAAGCCCAGTGTTTGTCCCCCAACCAAGAAATGTTTTGGTTGATGACATGTCCAGATTTCAATACAAAGTTCAAAATCCCTGATAGTGGATCATAGATCCATTTCCACACAACCGTTACCGCTACACTCCCTGTAACAACTGGAAGGAAGAAAACGAAACGGTAGAAGGAACGCGCAATCGCATTTTGATGATAGGTCTGAGAAGCCACAAATAAGGAGAACAATACGACGATTGGAACGGATCCAATAACGATGATGACGGTATTGATCAAGGACTTGATAAAGACCTTATCCGCAAACATGCGGGAATAATTTTCTAAACCGACAAACTTAAAGGATGTCATAGAATAGTTGAAGAAACTTGTCACAAAGCCCATAATCATGGGTGCTAGGACAAAGACCGTAAAGAAGATTAAAATGGGTGCTAGGAATGCGTAGGAAACGAGTGTCTCCCTCATTCGGATTTTGTTTACCTTCACAGCAAGGCACCTCCTAGTGTTCTTTTTCTATTTTCTTTTCTAAACATATCTTACGATTTAAGAAAAGAAGATTCAGAAAGAATGAAGACCCCTTCGTTCCATTCCAAATAGAGAGCTACGGATTCGAAGGGGCCTGCATATTCTCATTTCTATGAAAGACTTAGATTTGCTTCATAGACTGATTATTTTTTCTTGATCGTTTCGTTTGCTTTTTCAGTAAAGGTCTTCAAAGCTGGTTCTGCTTTTTCATCCCCGTTTGAAACAGATTGCAACATTGGGAACCATAGGGTCCGCATTTCTGCAAAACCGTCGATCGTGTTGTAGTATGGTGAGTAGTATTTTGTCCATGTGCTGATGGTTTCCATCCGTTTGTCATCGTACAACTTACCAAATGAACTACGAACTGGGAAGGCTCCTGTACGCACAACATCTTTTGGACCCCATTCTTTGTCGTCTGCGATGAACTGTACAAATTTCTTAGCAGCAGCAATTTTCTTTTCATCTTTATTATTGAAGACTGCAAATCCATTGACAAGGTATTCCAATTTTGGCTTGCCTGAGTCAGATGGGAATGGCACTTCTACTACTTCAACCTTGCTTGCATCCAATAATTTAGCTTGAATACCCTTTTGACCTGGTGCCCACAAGATAGTGTAAGAAGTTTGACCATTCGCAAAGTTTTGGATGTCTGCCGAACCATCGAATTGAGAGCCGTTCATCATCAAACCGTCTTTAATCCATTTAGACGCCTTGTCCAAACCTTTGACGAATTTAGGATCATCTGTTGTATATTTAGTTACTTTTTCATCTGTAACAGAACCACCGTAAAGGTTGGCAATGAAAGCACGAGTTCCTTGGTCTCCACCTTGACCATTACTGAAGAGGGATCCTGGTGTGTAACCTTTATCTTTTAAGGCTTTCAAGACTTTTTCAAAATCATCAGTTGTCCAGCCTTCTTTGACAAGGTCTAGAACCCCAGCATCTTCCAACATTTTCTTGTTCATGGCCATGTAGAATGGTGCAGAACTGATTGGATACATGTAAGCAGTGTCTCCAGCTTTACTAGCTTGGATGATATTGTCGTTGTTGACATCTTTTACGAAATCATCAGTGAACAAATCGTTCAAGTCTGCCAACTTTCCATTTTTACCGTATTGGATGATCCGCCCTGGTGCATCAAAGAGCACATCTGGAGCAGTTCCAGCTTCGATTGCTGTCGTGATTTTTTCAGGACCAGATTTGAAGTCAATGGTTTCCAACTTCACTTTAATATCTGGATTTGCTTTTTCAAAGGCTTCGATAATAGATTTTTCGTAGGTTCCGACACCATCTTCTGCTTTTTCTTGAGTAAAGACTGGGAATGCCCACCAGGTAATTTCTGTTTTACCAGAATTTCCTCCAGAAGATTCTGATTTTGATCCTCCGCCAGAGCCACAAGCTGCGAGTGCTAGAAGAGCTGCACCAGCTGCCAACGAGCACAATACTTTTTTCATTTTCATGTGATTTCTCCTCACAATTGCGGTAAGATTACTCTTACAGGGGGTTATCCTCAATGAGGACGCCTATTCTTGTTTCAGATTCGACTACTCTCTATTCGGTCTCCTCCTCCTTCAATCTACTGTTTTGTTTTCTCATTTTAAGGCTGCGACAAAGCGCTCTGTAATCTCTTTTGGTCGAGTAATGGCACCACCTACAACGATGCCGCGAACCCCGAGATCATGGATTTTCTTGGCCTGATCCGGATAGTGGATCTTACCTTCTGCGATGACATCCACTCCTGCTTGGCAGAGGCGATGGATCAGTTCAAAATCTGGACCATCAACCTTTGGACTGTAGTCCGTATAGCCCGAAAGGGTTGTTCCGACAAAGTCCACTCCTGCTTCGACAGCAGTCAATCCTTCTTCCAGAGTCGAAATATCAGCCATCAAGAGTTGGTCTGGATATTTCTCTTTGACTTGATGGATAAAGTCACTAATCGAAAGCCCATCATGACGCGGCCGTTTGGTACAATCAAGAGCAATGACCGCGATATCCAAAACTGCCAACTCATCGACTTCTTTCATAGTAGCCGTGATAAAGGGTTCTTCGGGTGGGTAATCGCGTTTGATAATCCCAATGATCGGTAACTTGGTCACTTCCTTGATTTCCTTGATATCCCGGACACTATTGGCTCGGATTCCTACGGCTCCACCCTGCTCAGCCGCTTTGACTAAGAGAGGAATGACTCCTCCTGCTTCTGTATAGAGCGGTTCATGAGGGAGAGCTTGACAAGAAACAATGATGCCGTCTTTGATTTGTTCAATCAGTTCATCTTTTGTAATCTTTGACATAACTCCTTCTCCTTTGATAATAAGGCAACTCGAGTACTTGTAAATTGATTATAATCTATTTTTAAAGCGCTTACAATATTGTTCTTGCAATCGGATTATAGTTTCACATTTTAAGGAAAAATAAAAAGATCTCTGAAACTAGTTTCAGAGATCTAACACATGGCGATTTCCTAAGCTATCTTTTGAGTCGCTTTTTCCTTTACGACAAATACAAAACCAATAGAGCCGACGACGGCTCCAAGCAAGATCCAATAAACCATATCCGATGAGGCAATTGGGCCTGCCAAGAGACCTGCTAGTAAAAAGAGATCGATATACAGTCTAGTATCGCGATAGAAGGTCCAATTGAAATGGTAGCTACCTTCTAGGTACTGACGTGTCGATACAGGCGGTTGAAAGACCTGAAGAAGGATCAAAACCCCAACAAAAGCAAGATAAGCTAGGCTAACTACCGAAAGCGGAGCCTGCATCGTCAACGCTACAGCCGCTAAAAGCAAGACCAAGATCCAGAAATGGAAGTCCATCCAGAATTCACGATGAAAACAGAACCGTTTCATAAGATCACACCTTTCTCTTTATGTAATCGTTTTCTATACTTATATTATAAGACAACAAATTTATTTTGCAAGGAATCATGGGCTATTTGTGGTTGAAAATAGAGAGTGGGACAGAAATCGGTAATTCGTTAGAATTCGATTTCGTCGTCCCACCTCCGCACAGTTGAGTAGGGCTGTAAAAGCTGATGAAATCAGTGTAGTAGAGCCCACTCAACCACTGCGTCTGGCTCGACAATCCAAAAATAATTGAGAGCCTAGGACTTTTGTCCCAGCCTCGTCTAAAAAAACTATGAACAAATATTAGTTTCCACTTCATTCACTGATATCATTTTCGATAATGACCTTGAGTGCATGGTTTTCACCTGCGTGTTTAAAGACATCATAGGCTTTTTCAACTTCTGAGAGTTTGAAGTGGTGGGTGGTGAGCTTGATCCAGCAGTTGCAGATTGCCTGCAGATACATAAGTTGCAGCTTTCATAAGCGACTCTTTTTTGTTGGTTTGATAAAACCATTTTATTTTTTGTCTCTTTGTGAATATTATAACATAGTAAGTAAGCGCTTGCAAGAATTTATGAGCACATTTTTAAAAGTTTTTTGAGCAAACAAAAACATTCCTCTTATCTCTACCAGAGGAATGTTTCAATCACCTTTTTCTAATTGTTGACGCTGCTTATAGTAATCTTGCTGTTCGCGCTCACGCTCTTCTTCTAAACGCTCTTCATAGCGCTTGAGTTCTGCCTCAAACTCTTCTTGCAAAGCAAATAAACGCTCCAAGCCACTTTGAGTCTCCGCACTTGGGGCTTGAAAATGCAGGGCACTTAGCCAGTCCACTAAATTTTCTGTATGTTGGCGGACATCCATACGCATATCCGCATAATCCCACTCCAGCTCGCTAAGCTTTTGATTGAAGCGGTGATGTCGATCTTCTAGTTGTTCTAATTCACTATTTCCTGAATGGTACATCACATACCTCCCTTAATCGGACTCAATAAAATCGGCTTCTTCACTGATTTCAGTGCTGTTTCTACCGCGTCCGCTGCTCCTCCTGTAAATCCGTCTTTCAAATCACTAACTAGGGTCGTTGTAGCAAAAGAGCGCATCTTTTCGGATTGACCGCCCAAGGTTACCTGCAAACTCATCCCTTCCAACATCATCAAGGCTTTCTGCGTTGCAATCAAACTTCTGATCGCAATCCGCTCTTGCTCCTTTTTAATCTCTCGATGGAGCTCCTCAATTCGTTCTCTGTCCTCTCCCAGGATCTCTAACATCTTTTTCTCCTACTTATGAAAAATCAAAGGCCGTCGCTTGTCCCTTGTCCAAGTCCACCAATTGGGCTGATGCAGCCTCCAGCTGACCTGCCAAGTCTGACAAGCGAGTGGAATAAGCCTTTGCTTGGGCAAGGTTCTCCGCCTCTACCGCTTGGTCCCAACAAGTATCCATGGAGAACTCTCCTAATAGTTGCTCCACTTCTGCGTCTGTTAAAAATTGGGCCATGCTGTGGGCCATTTGAGACACCTCAGCAACCTTATGGAAAACCGTCTCCTTAGCCTCTTCCAGCTTATCCTTGACTTCTGTCTCAAAGACAGTTGCTTGCGCTGAAGCATTCTGCGCTACCGCCAGCACCAATTCCTCCCGCAATTGAATAGTCTGGGTTCCAGACGCGCCTGCCAGTTGCTGATGGAGGCTAGAAATGCTTGGCCTTTCCTGCCCATACATGGAGACCACCGAAGCAGATGATGGCTGATTTTCTGAAGTGGAAGTTTCCCGATCTCGTTGGGGCATTTCAATAATTTTCTGTGCCTGATCTTGTCTTCCTTGCACGTCACCTTCTAACTCCATTTGAGATGGCCTCCTTTCTTGGATTTGTTTTTTCATTTCCTATAACTGAAAAAGGATCATAACCCTTCAGCTACAGGCAGATTCATACACTATAGGGTAACATAAAATAGCTCGGAATGCTATAAAAATAACACAATTTCTGAAAAAAAGTCTAATTTTTTATGAAAAAAACGAGTTTTGGACCCAAATAGCAAAAATCCCCCACTCTTTCGAGCGAGGGATAGCTGATAAACATCAGTTGTTCGTTGGCGTCTTATTTACGACGTCCTGGACGTTCCTTGTAACCATAGTATGCATCTTCGATGATTTCTTGCATATGGTCTACCATTGGAAGACGTGGGTTAGCTGGTGAACATTGATCTTCGTAAGCAAGGAAGGCCAATTCACGAGAATGTTTCTTCCATTCTTTTTCATCGATTCCTTGTGCTTTGAAGTTCATTTCGATACCACAGCGTTCACCGAGTTCGTATACAGCTTTTGCGTAAGCTTCAACGGCTTCTTCTGGAGTAGAGCATGGAAGTCCTAGCATACGAGCGATATCTTGGTATTTTTCATCTGCACGGTAGTAGTTGTACTTAGGCCATGTAGCTGTCTTGGCTGGGCGTGTACCGTTGTAGCGGATAACGTATGGAAGCAAGATCGCATTGGTCCGTCCGTGGATGGTGTGGAATTGCGCACCGATCTTGTGGGCCATTGAGTGAGAAATACCGAGGAAGGCATTGGCGAAGGCCATACCTGCGATCGTTGACGCATTGTGCATCTTTTCGCGTGAATGGAAGTCCGCATTCTTGACTGAGCTTTCCAAGTTTTCAAAGACAAGTTTAATAGCTTGAAGAGCAAGACCATCTGTGAAGTCGCTAGCCATTTGTGATACGTAAGCTTCTGTCGCGTGCGTCAAGACGTCCATACCAGTGTCTGCTGCAACAGATCCAGGAACTGTCAATACCAAGGCAGGGTCTACGATGGCAACTGTTGGAGTCAATGAGTAGTCTGCGATTGGGTATTTACGGTTGTTGGCTTTATCAGAGATAACGGCAAATGGTGTTACTTCAGATCCTGTACCAGATGTTGTTGGGATCGCAATAAATTTGGTCTTCTTACCAAGCAATGGGAACTTGAAGGCACGTTTACGGATATCCATGAATTTTTGAACCAAGTCACGGAAGTCCACTTCTGGTTGTTCGTAGAAGAGCCACATAACTTTGGCCGCATCCATTGGTGATCCACCACCGAGAGCAATGATGGTATCTGGTTTGAAAGCACGCATGATCTCTGTACCACGTTCAACAGTTGTGATATCTGGATCTGGTTCTACGTCTGCAAAGATTTGGTAAACCACCTTGTTGCGACGAAGGTCAAGCTGTTCGATGATACGATCAAGGAAACCAAGCTCTACCATAGCGTGGTCTGTAACGATCATGACACGTTCAACGTCACGACATTTTTGTAGGTATTCAATTGAATCACGTTCAAAGTATGTTTTTGAAGGAAGTTTCATCCATTGCATGTTATTTCTCCGGCGTCCGACTTTTTTGATATTCAAGAGGTTGATAGCACTAACGTTGTCCCCAACAGAGTTACGTCCGTAAGAACCACATCCAAGTGTCAATGATGGCAAGAAGGCATTGTAAACATCCCCGATACCACCGAAAGTCGAAGGAGAGTTGCAGATCACACGAATGGCTTTAACTGCTTTACCAAATTCTTTGGTCAATTCTTCATCAGCAGTATGGATGGCTGCTGAGTGACCAAGACCGTTGAATTCAACCATTTGGCGAGCTTTGTTAATTCCGTCTTCACGGCTTTCAGATTTCAAAACAGCGATGACTGGTGACAATTTTTCACGAGTCAACGGTTCTTTTTCGCCAACTTCTTTACATTCTGCCGCAAGGATATTGGTTCCTTCTGGAACAGAGAAACCAGCTTGTTCAGCGATCCATGTTGCTGGTTTCCCAACGATGTCCGCATTCAATTTCGCACCCGCACAGTTCTTGCTGTTGGCTTTTACACCGAAGCAGAACTCTTCAAGAAGGGCTTTTTCTTTTTTGTTGACAAAGTAAGTGTGGTAAGATTTGAATTCTTCAACAAACTCATCGTAGATTTCTTTATCGATGATAACCGCTTGTTCAGATGCACAGACCATACCGTTGTCAAATGATTTAGACATGACGATATCGTGTGCTGCTTGGCGGATATTGGCTGATTTTTCAACGTAAGCAGGAACGTTTCCGGCACCAACCCCAAGAGCTGGTTTTCCACAAGAATAAGCAGCTTTTACCATGGCGTTACCACCGGTCGCAAGGATCGTAGCAACCCCTTCATGGTTCATAAGGGCACTGGTTGCTTCCATAGAAGGTTGGGTAATCCATTGCACACAGTTCTCAGGTGCTCCAGCTGCAATTGCTGCATCGCGTACGATTCGTGCCGCATGAGCAGATGATTCTTGAGCAGATGGGTGGAAGGCAAAGACGATAGGGTTCCGTGTCTTCAAGGAAATCAATGCTTTAAAGATTGCTGTTGAAGTAGGGTTGGTTGTAGGAGTGATCCCACAGACAACTCCGACTGGCTCCGCAATCAGGGTCAAACCAGTGACGTCATCTTCTGAAATGACACCAACTGTCTTGGTGTGACGCATGTTGTTTACAACGTGTTCACAAGCGAACAAGTTCTTCGTCGCCTTGTCTTCAAAGACTCCACGACCAGTTTCTTCATAAGCATGAAGAGCGAGCTCACCGTGTGCGTCAAGAGCAGCTACAGATGCTTTCGCTACAATGTAGTCGACTTGCTCCTGGTTCAATTTGCGCATTTCTTCAAGCGCCACTAGCGCTTTTTGCACCAACTCGTCTACGTGTTTTTCAGCAGCGAGTTTCTTTTCTTCAGGTGAGAGAGTTTTTTTATCAGCCATTTGATGCTTTCCTCCAATGTTTGAAACCCTTATCCTTTTCTAGAACTTTTTCATGTTTTCGGAAATTTTCAAGAATAGTGTAAGAAATTTCTATTTGTTAATTATTTCACAATATAATTGTACTCTATTTTGAGATTTTTGTAAACACTTCCAAGCAACTTTCACAAAGAATTTTTTGAAGTTTGTGAAAGTTTCATCAATTCTATTGCTGTGAAAGCAATTATCTAGCAAAATTGTGAAAAAATAATTAAAAAATTTTTTTCTTCACAAAAAGATGTTTTCAATTTATTTTTGTAAGCGTTTTCTTAATCTTACTAAAAAAAGCAGCTTTTTACAAGTAAAAAGTTGCTTTTTGTTTTATTTTGTTAGAATTTGTTTTGTTTCAGTTTCAGAGAAGCGTTTTTACTTCTTGACTGGACCTTTTTCAGCCTTATCAAGGGCTTCTTTGACGGTTTGAGCATAGAGTTCTCCACCATTGGTTTCCATATTGAAGTGAACAGAGTCTGTTCCCACCCAAATATTTGGATTTTCAATTGCTACTTGGTACCAGTCCGCAATCGTGATGAAGTCGTATTTCTTGGCTAGTTCCAACTCATAAAGACGAGTTTGAACCGATTCACTGGACTGATCGTTGGCATAGCGACCATCATATGGTGTCACAAGGATCAAGCGACGGCCTTTTGGAAGTTTTTCAACATACTGATCCAGCAACTCTTTGTAGTTGCTCACGGTATTGGTTCCTAGGGCAATGACCACATTTTTTAGGAGAACTTTATTGGAGATATCGGTCTCAAAGACCTTCATTCCATTTTCCAACTGACGGCTCACCACTGCATCGATCTGGATACCAGGAATGGCTTTAGTCAAGTAGTCCTGCGCTCGCAAGTTAACCGAATCACCGATCATGGTCACACCATTTGAGACATTATAGTCTGTTGCAGTAGCATTCTCCACCTGCGTCCGTGTGACTTGCATTTTGCTATCTGCTTGATTGAGCCCACTCACTACCAAACTCTCATCAAAAGCTCCGACGGTTGGTGCAAAGGCAGAGATCCCGATCATCAAGAGAGCCAGAGGAATCATGAGGTAAAAGATCGGCTTGGTCAAAAAGCTGAGATCCATCTTCATGCCAAAGACACGAGGCTCCTTACCTGCAATGGTTGGCTCCAAAATATAGAAGGAGAGAGCCGTTAAAATCAAGGAAACAATCGTCGTCACAAATGCTGCCATCATATTTCCCAAATGTTGAGAGAAGATGATAAAGAAAGGCCAGTGGAAAAGATAAACGCCATAACTGGTATCCGCAAGAAAATTGAGGATGACCGGCTCTTTTTTATTCGGAGTCTTCTCATGGAGAATGCGGGCCGAAAGAATCATGGCACCAGCTGCGATTGTCGCTGCTAGAAAGCCGAATAGATAGGTCCACAAGCTATCAAATGGTAAGAAAAGGCTGAGTACAAATAAGAAGGCAAAGCTTCCCCCCAAGACCGATAAGGTCTTTTTCATGCTCCACGACTGCACCAGCTTTGTAAAGTTCGGGCTGACATCAGCAATCCCTGTCACCGTTGCTAGACACGATCCCGCAAAGAAGGGGAAGATGTGAGTGAAACTAGAGAAATAGATGGTAGAGAAATTAGCTGTCAGAAAGGCGCGGATGAACATAGACAAGAAGGTAAAGAGAAAGAGCCCGCTGGATGCGAAAAAGAGCATACCTCGGTATTGTCCAACCGTCTTAGCCCGCTTAGCTAAGAACCACGCCAAAAGTGCCCAGAGCACATAATAATGCACTTCTAGGGCCAAGCTCCACGTATGAAGGAAGAGATGCGGAATGAAGTTACTTTCGTAACTACCACCCGTTGCCATCTCAAAGAAATTAGTCACAAAACCAAAGACCGCCGCAATCTGGGTCCCAATACCAGCCACATAGTCACGTTGGACCATAAAGGTAAAGGGCATCACGATCAAAACCATAAAGACAAGTGGCGGTACAATCCTATAAAAACGTCGCTTCAAGAAAGCCAGGTAGTCGATTCCTTGCTTACGCGCAAATTCATCAATCAAGAGCGCTGTAATCAAGAATCCTGAGAAGGTGAAGAAAATATCTACTCCAATGAAACCTCCAGGAAAGGACTTCTGGAAGAAATGGTAGAGCAATACCAATAAGAGTCCTGTGACGCGGACTAGCGAAAACCATTTAATGCGCATTTTGATAAATCCCCTGCTTGAATGTTCCTTTGTATACGACGTTAGCTTCTGTCGTTAAGGTTCCTTTGCCCTCCGGCTGACCATTGACAAACTGTCCTTCATAAGTCCAACCATCCTTGGACTTGAACTTGCCATAACCACTAAAAGAGCCGTTGACGAGGTTCCCTGTATAGGTATCCCCATTTTTAAAGGTGACGGTTCCCTTGCCATTCATCTTACCACGGACCAAACTTCCGTCGTAATGGATCGCCCCCTTATCCAAGGTCAAGACACCCTGACCTGGAATGGCTGAAAAGAAAACCAGCAAAGCAGATAGAATAATCACTACTAATGCTGCTATTTCTAAATTTTTTCGTGTCAGATAGACCTTATAAGTCTCATAAAATTCTTTCATATTCTGTATTCTCTCACATATCAAACTCTTAAGAAGTTGCTAACTGATCTAACCAAGCCTTACAGCCAGTCAGGACTCTGGAATAGGTCTCCTCAAAATCACCAGTATACCACGGATCTGGCACGCTTTCAGCAGCAAAAAGATGAATCTTGTGCTCTGTCCCTGCAGGAGCCATTCGCTTCAGATCTGCTACATTGTTTTCGTCCATCCCTAGGATCAAATCAAAGTTGTAAAAATCTTCTTCCTTGATCTGTAAGGAAGTCTTAGCTGGATCATACGGGACCTGGTGTTCTTGAAAGATTTTCTGGGTTCCCCGATGGATAGGATTGCCATGTTCCCAGCTAGAAGTAGCCCGACTTTCAATCTCATACTGATCCGTCAAATCCTTCATGACAAACTCTGCCATGGGGCTCCGACAAATATTTCCTAAGCAGACAAAGACGATTTTTTTCATGATTCCACCTAACTCCTTATTCGGACTGCCCAACCTAGCTGAGCACTTTGCTTCCACTATGGAAAACCAGCATACTATTACTATTATAACAAAAATGTGACAGAAAAATGACAAAGGGACTCCATCATTTTAAAGAAAAATCAGATTCCTTTTTCAAATCTGATCTGTTTCTCTATTTTGGAAAACGAACCTCTAATGGAGGCCATTTACTCTGCCAATCCTTCTTTTTCATCCGCTCCGTATAAACCGCTAAACGCTCTGGACTGATTAAAAAATGTGGAGTCGGCTGAACGATGAAGTCTTCGATATCCTTTGTCCCATAAGGGAGAAAGAGCTCTAGCTGACCATCTTTCCTTAAGCGAACCGCAAGAGCCGTACACTGCTCAGGGTATTTGGAAACCGCATCACAGGCACTGCGATAAGGGACCGTTCCCGGGCTATGCTGGTGCATGTAGACTTGATTTTTCACTTCCCAAGCGTACTGGGGATGATTCTTCTTTAATTCCTGCTCAATCTGCAGAGTCTCCTCATAGCTGATCTCAGGGTCATAAAAGACCAGATCCATATCAGTTGTTGCGTCAAACCCAGGTCTGCCAGAGAGCTGGTTCCAGATGAAATTTCGCACCGCTCCTGCTGCTAACCAAGCATCTACCAAGTCCAGATCTCGAATAATAGTCAAGACTTTCATCATCTCTGGATCCGCTTGGATCTGTTCTACTATCGCTTCTTCCGTCAGCATCTTCTTCTAGTCTCCATTGTAGGGATAACCCAGGTGTTCATAGGCCTTGCGGGTCGCCACGCGCCCTGTCCGAGTCCGCATGATAAAGCCTTTTTGAATCAAGTAAGGCTCATACATATCTTCTACGGTCTCACGCTCTTCGGCAATGTTGACCGATAGAGTCCCAAGCCCGACAGGGCCACCGCCGTACATTTCAATCATGGTGCGCAGGATCTTTTGATCGACATAGTCCAGCCCTTCATGGTCCACATCTAGCATGGTGAGAGCCTTGTCGGTAATGGTATCATCAATCAAGCCATCCCCCATAATCTGGGCAAAATCGCGCACCCGCTTCAGCAAACGGTTGGCAATCCGAGGAGTCCCACGACTACGAAGAGAAAGCTCTTCGGCAGCCTCGTGGGTAATCTCCATCTCAAAGATCTCGGCAGTCCGCTCGACAATCTCTGTCAGATCATCTTGCTCATAATATTCCATGTGCCCCGTAATCCCAAAGCGAGCGCGCAAGGGATTGGACAGCATACCAGCTCGGGTCGTTGCCCCAATCAAAGTGAAAGGAGGGAGATCCAGATGGACACTCCGGCTGCTCTCCCCAGCGCCAATCATGATGTCGATGTAAAAATCTTCCATGGCGCTGTAAAGCACTTCTTCGACTGACATAGGCAGACGGTGGATCTCATCGATAAAGAGGACATCGCCCGGCTCTAGATCATTAAGAATCGCTACCAAATCACCGGCCTTTTCAATGACAGGACCGGAAGTCTGCTTGAGATTGACGCCCAGCTCATTGGCAATGACAAAAGCCATGGTGGTTTTCCCAAGTCCCGGAGGGCCAAAAAGAAGAACATGATCCAGCGCTTCATCACGAAGCTTAGCCGCCTCAATAAAGATTTTCAGCTGGTCCTTGACCTTATCTTGACCAATATATTCATGTAAATATTGCGGGCGCAGCGTCCGTTCAACAGCCTCTTCATCACCCATGATTTCATTGTCTAAAATTCTACTCATACAGTCTATTATAGCAAAAAATGATACCTTCGGTACCATAAATAGAATGTGTTTTTTAAAGATCCTTGTTCTCACTAGCGTTCGAACTGCGTCAACGTACCTAAGCTCACTAACGTTTGCTAAGGTACGTAGAAAAAGCCACCGGTTTTGGTGGCTCTTATAGGGAGATTATTATGAAAAAGTTTTAGGAGTTTTATCATTCAAAGTTAGGAGGTTTTTGATGATGGTATTAGTATACAATAGGAAGCTTAAACTTTCCTTATAGTTTTTCTAGAAATTTTTTTCGAGAAAAAGAGGAGGTCTCAAGCAAGAATTTCACATCCTTGTTTGACCACTCCCCTTTCCTCCTTATTTTTTAGCGATGGCATGGTAGCTAGTCTTGCTGGTGAAGACTTGACCTGCTCTCAAGATGACCTTTTCAGCTTGGTCGCTGTGAATGGCATCTGGCACTGTTTGGAATTCTAGAGCCAAGCCATTGTGCTGGACCATTGGTTGGCCTTGTAGACGAACGGTTTCATCTACGAAATTGGCTGAATACACTACCAAGGCTGGGGCTTCTGACTTAAAGGTCAAAAAACGTCCAGATGGCTGATGGTAAAGAAAGCCAGCATTTTCATGCCCTTCTGGCAGAGCAAATGGATGGTCTAATCCTTCTACCAGGCGAATTTGCGGATCAGAGTCCTTAAAAAGATCCTCCAAGAGCATAGCTTGATAGAGATGCTGAACAACCGGACTTTCTCTATCCACGGTCTGGAGAGGGACGCCATCGGGATGGATAGGATAAAGCCCTTGATGGTTGATCTGAAAGACATGGTCATTGATCGGTTGGGTGAAGTTCCCAGATAGGTTGAAATAACTGTGGTTGGTCTGGTTGACCAAGGTATCTTGATCCGTTTCTACCCGATAGGCAATCTCAAGTTCACCATCTTCCGTCAAACCATAGGTTACCCAGATCTTGAGATTTCCAGGGAAACCGCCGGTACCATCTGCACGCTCTGTGTACAGGGTAATTTCCTGATCCGTTACCGACTCCACGCTAAACAAAGCGCTATCCCAACCCGTTGGTCCACTGTGGTTGCAGTTGGTACCATTATTGGCTTCCAAGTGATAGCTTTGACCATTGAGCTCAAAGCTGGATCCTGCGATCCGTCCCGCTACCGGGCCAATACTAGCCCCATATTTAGGGCTATTGCCCACATAGTCCTCAAAGCGATCAAAGCCTAGAATAATATTCGTAAACTGGTCTTCTTTATCAGGCGTCACATATTCTAAGATCGTCGCCCCATAGGTCATGACAGATAATTGGTAACCTAGGTCATTTTCAAAGCGATAAGCCCGAACCTCTTTATTCTGCCATTCTCCAAACACGCTTTCTTGATACTGTTTCACAAACCTTCTCCTCTCACTGTTTTTCTCCATTGTATCAGTTTCACAAGAAGAAACACTCCACTTTTTATAGAAAATTAGTGGCTATTCTTTATGAAATGGATGAATGATCACCCCTTGCACAACCCGATTGACGGTACCAGTCGGTGAAGGTGTGTCTGGGCGATTTTGCACCTTGAGCGAAGTCAAGAGAGAAATCAATTGACCGTAGATAATGTATGGGAAGGCACGGTAGATATCTAGGGAGTCTGCAGAAGCGTCTACCAACACTTCTCGTACATGCTCAATGCCTGCAGCTTGATCCGTCAAGAGGACGACCTGACGGGCAATCTGATCCCCTGCAACTTCGCGAACTAAGTCCAGATCATACTGACGGGTATAAGGATCAATGGATTCAAAGACCAAGACGATAGTTTGGTCATTAATGAGGGATTTTGGACCGTGACGGAATCCGACAGGACTCTCATACATGGTTGCGATTTTGCCTGCTGTTAATTCCAAAATCTTGAGCTGGGCTTCATGAGCTAGACCAAAGAAAGGTCCTGCCCCCAGATAGATCACGCGCTCAAAGTCTAGATCGACCACTTCTTTGACCTCACGGTCCTTCTCCAAGATTTGCTCAGATAGATGAATCAGCTCTTCTACTCGTTTTTCCTTGATCTCTTCCTCGCTTGGATCAAAGACCAAGAGAGCTGTCAAGAGCATGGAGGTAAAGCTAGAGGTCATCGCAAAGCCGGCATCATTGGTTTCTTTAGGTTGGAGAAGCAAAAGGTTGCGCTCATCTCCGTGGGCTTGCTGGGCCAGTTTTCCTTCTTCGGCACAGGTAATGGTGATCTGATAGAGTTCATCAACCAGATCTTGGGCCAACTGCACAGTTGCAACACTTTCTGGCGAATTGCCACTCCGGGCAAAGGATACTAAAACCGTCGGAACCTCTTTTTTCAAATAGGTTTGAGGATGTGCTACGATATCCGTCGTCGCAATGGATTGGAAATTCCAGTGGCGTTCATCGTGCACCTCCTGCAAGTAAGGAACCAAGGTATCGCCCACATAGGCCGAGGTCCCTGCCCCTGTCAAGATGACCTTGATATAGTCATGCTCTTTCCCAATTTTTTCTAAGAAAGCTTTTATTTCCGCTTTTCTTTCTTGGTACAAGCGAGCCGTTTCTTTCCAAACCCTTGGTTGTTGGTAGATCTCACATGTTGTGATCTCTGCTCCTAGCTCCTGCAAGTCTTCTTTTGTATAGTCTAACATAGAAACTGTTGTTCCTTTCTACAATCTAACGTTGATAAATGGGAAAGGAGCCTGAGATGATGCTCCCAGACTCCCATACCAACCTACTCATCTTCATCATCATCAAGGTTTGACAAGAGGTCATTGACCTTGACAATACTTTCTTTTGCACGTTCAGGGTAGTCCCCTTCATTACCAGTCAGGCTACTATTGATGAATTCGATGACCATCGGAAGATTCATCCCTGCGTATAAGTCAATCGCACGTCCTTCAAGGATCAAGCGACTCACAGTGTTGCAAGGAGTTCCTCCCAAGAGATCGGCAAATACAATATAGTCTTCTAGACCTTGGACTGTTGCTTCAAATTTAGCGGTAAAGTCTTCTGGCCCTTCTTCTGGTAAGAGTGCAACCGTATGGATGGATTCTTGTGGCCCCATAATCATCTCTGTGCTAGCTTTAAGCTCTTCACAAAAGCGACCATGGCTGACCAGTACTAACTCTTTTGCCATACCCCACTCCATTACTGCATGCCGAAGCAGAAATGACCAAAGGCTGAGAAGGCAATCGCTGCGACGATAATCAACAAGATAGCTTTAGTTGAGTTCATTCCTTTACGTCCAAGCAACCAGTAAATCACACCTGTGATAATAGCTGGAACCAAGCGTGGGAAGATCAAATTGAGCATGTCTTGGATATCGATGGCTTTGTCCCCGATGTGTGGCATCCAGGTTACATCCACATTGATCATCGTTGCAATCAAGGCACCGACCATGAAGATACCAAGTACAGAAGCTGCTTCGATCAAAGCTGTCAAGGTACTTTGCATGTTGTTGATTAAGTTGGTACCTTCTTTATAAGCGAATTCCAACTGTTTCCAACGGAAGATATCATAAGCAACTGCTACAGCAATCCAAAGGAAGATACCCCATGGTTGACCTTGTGACGCGATGGTTGCTGCAATAGATCCCATAATAGCTGGAACCAAAGATCCAAAGATAGAGTCTCCAAGAGGGGCAAATGGTCCCATGAGACCTGTCTTGATCCCGTTAACCGCATCTTTAGAGTTGACACCATCTTTTTCTTCCAAAGCCAAATCAAAACCAGTGATAATGGTGTGGAAGAATGGAGAAGTATTGAAGAATTGCGTATGCAATTTCATCATTTCTTTCAATTCAGGTGTGCCATCTCCATACATTTTCCGCAATTGTGGAAGAAGCATGTAAAGGTAACCAGAAGCCTGCATCCGTTCGTAGTTCCAACCTAATTGGAAGGTGAAGAGGCTACGTTTGTTGATTTGTTTAAAATCCTCTTTAGTGAGTTTGTAGTTATTAGAATTCGTCATCTTCAATTTCCCCGCTTTCTACATTGCTTGCTGGAGCAGCTACAACTGTACGTTGGCTGTTTTTAAAGTGTTGCACTGCAAGGAAGATACCGATGATGGCAACCCCGATCATAGATACAGATTTGAAGTTGTTTGTGAAGGCAACCATTTGTTCTTTTGGAAGTTTTGCAAACGCATCTGTTCCAAGCATAGCAGAAATTGCAGCACCAACACTTTGAACATTGCTGTAAAGCACTGTCAACATCGCTGTCAAGCCAAAACCAAGGGCAAGATAGTGAAGGTGACGTTTCACAGGCAAGTAGTGAAGCAAGATCGCAAATCCAAGACCAGGAAGCATACGTCCTGCAAGAGTCAAGCCGTTTGCGAACCATTGATATTTTGCAACAAAGTCAACAACAGATTGGACAAAAGCACCACCAAAAGCAAGAGCCAAGAAGACTGGAAGGGCACGAGAGAGAGCCCAAGGAACAGCACCAAGAAGGTAGTTGCGTTCAATTCCTTTATAATCAAAGCGTTCGATCGCCGCATCAATACGGTGTGCAAAGGCTGTAGTACTCATACGGCCAAGGATATCTGCATAGGTTAAGAGAGCAGCTACGGGAACAGCAATAGTTGAAATCGCAATTTCTGGTTTAATACCTTGCGCTACTGAAAAGGCAGTTGCAAGAACGGCACCAGATGTTGCGTCAATACGAGAAGCTCCACCGAAAGTACCTACACCGAGCACTGTCAATTGAAGAGAAGCTCCGATAAAGAGACCTGTTCCTAAATCCCCCATAACAAGTCCTGTAATGAAACCAGCAAAGACTGGTGAGCCTGCTGATGAAACAATCGTCAACTCATCACAGATTTGATAAGCTGAGTACAAAGTAAGTAGTAAAATTTGCCACCATTGTATCATGACAATTTCCTCCTAAAAATTTTCTTTTACTTTAATAACTTCATAAAGTCTTCTGCTGTGTCGTTTGGCACCATCTGAGACGTAATTTTCACACCTTTTTCGTGGATCTTGTTGAAGTCTTCCACGTCCGCGTCCACCACATTGATCGAGCGGGTAATCGCACGTGTCTCATCAGATTGAGACATATTGCCGACATTCAGCGTTTCAAGCTGGACGCCTGCTTCGATCAAACGAAGGAAACGATCTGGTTTGCGAGCTACGATAAAGAGTCGTTGGCTATCATATTTTCCAGCCAAGATATTTTCCGCAGCCTTTGCGACTGGCAAGATACTAAGCTTAACACCAGGTGGTGTCGCTAGTTTCAAGCCACTTTTTTCGATATCATTTTGAGCGACTTCATCATCGATCACCATGATACGTGAAACATTTAGTTTGGTAGTCCAAAGATTGGCTACCTGCCCGTGGATCAAACGTCCATCGATACGGCATCCTACAATAGTCATAAGTTTTCCCCCTTTACTTCTTTGAATGTAGGTTGTTGAACAAGTTGAAGTGTCTCTTGGTAGCACCCTTCTGTCTCAAAGACGATCAGGCTATTGGCTCCTTCTTTGAGGAAACCATGAGGCACGTAAAGTGAAGTGGTCGGTCCGACCTCCCAGAAGCGACCAAGATTGTGGCCGTTGACAAAGACGACCCCTTTCCCAAATCCTGTCATATCCAGATAAGTGTCAAGGGTGTGGTCCAGCTGAAAATCATATCGGTAAAATGCTGGAGCACCTGCCTGCCATTCCTTTGAAAAATCGAGCTGACTGAGATCTTGTAAATCCAGTGGGTACTGCTTCCAATGCAGGTGGAAATGCAAATCCACACAGACACCTGTGCGAATGCCCTTGTGCTGGCTATCAGCCAAGAGCTTGTGCCCATAGTTGACACGTCCCATATTCTCAAGCAAGATTTTTAAATTCGTAACCGCTTTCTTTTTTCCTTTGATAAAAAGATCTTCACCGATCTCTGTTTGGTATTGTGTTGCTACATGTTGATCATCCAGGTAAATTTGTACCCGATCCCGACCATCAATGATGCGCAGTTTTTCTTCTTCCGCATCCAACTCAAGGTCTGTCTCATATAGGAGATAACCTGTGGTTTGCCCCAACTCTTCCATCTTTTCGGGATAAAGGCTGGTCTCGACTTGAGCCAAATTATACAGATTCCCAAAAAGACTAGTCTTGGCTGCCAATTGCAAGGTTTGTTCTGGTAAACACTCTTTGATAAGTGGTTCTTGCTGTGGGTATTCCGGATAATAGGTCGCCATCATCTTTTGAATGGCATAATACTTCTCCGTCGGATTGCCCTGCTCATTGAGCAAAGCCCCATAGTCATAGGATGTTACCTGTGGCAAATCAAGCGTCCCCCGAGCTGAACAACCATTCATGAAGCCAAAATTGGTTCCGCCATGAAACATGTAGAGATTAATGGATCCAAGCTCCAAGACCTCATGGACAGCTTCAGCCAACTCCTCTGGGTCCCTTTGAATCACAGGTTCTTTCCAGCGGGTAAACCAGCCATCCCAGAATTCCATACACATCAAGGGCCATCTCTTGCCGTATTCGTCAAAGAATTCTTTCATTTGACCAAAGTTATAGGCTGCTTTGGAACCGAAGTTTCCTGTCACGAAGAGGTCTTCTTCGATCAAGGTTCCTGCTCTTAGCGTTGCTCGCCATGGACCATCTGATGTAAAGAGAGGACAGGTCACGCCTTTTTCCTTCATCAAATCCCGAATGGCACGAAGATAATCCTTATCTTCTCCATAAGAGCCGTACTCATTTTCCACCTGCATCATAAGGATTGGACCACCCCGATCCACTTGGTAGGGTGTCAACAACCCAAGCAAGCGATCATAATAACGATCCACCGCTTCGATAAAGGCTGGGTCTGATGAGCGGATTCGCAGGTCTTCTTCTAAGAGCCAAGCTGGCAATCCACCAAATTCCCACTCTGCACAGATAAAGGGCGACGGCCTTACAATCATGTAAAGTCCTAGGGACTGGGCTGTTTGAATGAAACGCTCTAGATCCAATCGGCCACTAAAGTCAAACTGCCCTTTGCGGGGTTCATGCGCATTCCAAGGAACATAGGTCTCAACCGTGTTAAAACCCAAAGCTTTTAGATTATACAAGGAATGATACCAGTCTGCTGGGTCAATACGGAAATAATGGATTGCTCCGGACAAAATCTTAAAGGGTTGACCTTTTAAATAGAAAGCATCGCGAATCTCAAAAACTCCCATAAACGCCCCCCTTTCTTATATGTAACCCTTTTCATTTATTAATATAATAAATTATTTGAAAAATGTCAACACTTTTATAAAAAATATGTTAAAATAGGGTTAAATAAGAGAAATCTAAAGAGAGGTAGCACTATGGCAATTCCAAAGTACCAACACATCAAAGATGATTTGAAGCAGCAAATTATCTCAGGAAAATTTGAAAATGGAGATAAATTTTATACGGAAGCTGAACTCATCAAAATTTATGATGTCAGCTCTATCACCGTTGTCCGTGCTTTGAACGACCTCGCCGCCGATGGCTACATTGTCCGTCAGCAAGGAAAGGGAACCTTTGTTTCTCGTGCTCGAAAACACAAACTGGTAGAATTTTCAGATGTTGAAACCTTCCCAATCCAAAAGGCCAAAGTCAAAGTTCTCTCTATTAAACGTGGAAATACCTTGAGCATCCTAGACAAACTAGGCCTCAACCCAACGCAATTCTATTATAAAATCGAACGGACTCGCCATACAGGGGATGATACCTATATCTTCCACCAAACCTATGTTCCCGAACAATACATCAATCCAAACTATCCAAATTTGGAATACTACAGCTCTATCTATGATCGCTTCAAAGAAGACTACCACATTCATATGAATGACGAGCACTTCGAAGAAGTCAACGAAATCGTCTTTCCTACACCTAGCAAGATTGCTAAAGTATTGAAGATCGACGAAAATTTCCCAACAGTCAAACAAGTGAAGACGACCAAGCTAGAAGCGACTGGCCAAATCCTTGAATACACGGAAACCTATAAACGCGGTGACTACTACAAGATCAAGTTCATCTCCTGTGACCGCGATCACTAAGAACCAAAAAGACTGAGACATCTCGGTCTTTTTTATAACTCCATTATAGCATGTTGAAAACGATTTCTAAAGACCTCTTTAAAAATATATATAATTAGTGATAATTTAGCTATAAAAAGTTTAAAAAGAAGCAGATTTCTCTGCTTCTTTTCGTCTATTTTTCAAATTCCCGTTTTTCTTGCGATTAGTCACCCAAACCGATGCGTTCGAAGATTTCATCCACCCGTTTGGTGTAGTAAGTTGGGTTAAAGATTTCGTCGATTTCTTCTTGAGTGAGGCGTGATGTTACTTCTGGATCTGCTTCAAGAAGTGGCTTGAAGTCTACTTGGTTATCCCATGATTGGGCAGTCTTTGGTTGAACAAGGTCGTAAGCTTGCTCACGCGTCATGCCTTTTTCAATCAAAGTCAACATAGCACGTTGGCTGAAGATCAAACCAAATGTAGAGTTCATGTTGCGGATCATGTTTTCTGGGAAGACTGTCAAGTTCTTAACGATGTTTCCGAAACGGTTGAGCATGTAGTCAATCAAGATGGTTGTATCTGGTGCAATGATGCGCTCAGCTGATGAGTGAGAGATGTCACGTTCATGCCAAAGGGCTACGTTTTCATAGGCTGTGACCATGTGACCACGGATCACACGCGCAAGACCTGTCATGTTTTCAGAACCGATTGGGTTACGTTTGTGAGGCATTGCTGAAGATCCTTTTTGACCTTTAGCAAAGAACTCTTCCACTTCACGTTGTTCTGATTTTTGAAGACCACGGATTTCAGTTGCCATCCGCTCGATAGAAGTTGCGATGCTCGCAAGAACTGCAAAATACTCAGCATGAAGGTCACGAGGAAGGACCTGTGTAGAGATTTCTTGAGCACGGATACCCAATTTGTCACAGACGTATTTTTCAACGAATGGTGGGATGTTGGCAAAGTTACCAACCGCCCCAGAAATCTTACCAGCTTCCACGCCAGCAGCTGCATGCTCAAAACGCTCGATGTTCCGTTTCATTTCGCTGTACCAAGTGGCCAATTTCAAACCAAAAGTTGTCGGTTCAGCGTGCACACCGTGGGTACGCCCCATCATGATAGTAAACTTGTGTTCTTTCGCCTTGTCAGCGATGATGTTAAGGAAGTTTTCAAGGTCCTTGCGGATGATGTCGTTGGCTTGTTTGTAGAGGTAACCATAGGCAGTATCGACCACGTCAGTAGAAGTCAACCCATAGTGAACCCACTTGCGCTCTTCACCAAGCGTTTCAGAAACCGCACGTGTGAAGGCCACCACATCGTGACGAGTTTGCTGCTCGATTTCCAAAATACGGTCGATGTCAAAGTCCGCCTTTTCACGGATCAAAGCCACATCTTCCTTAGGGATTTCTCCCAATTCAGCCCATGCTTCGTCAGCCAAGATTTCCACCTCAAGCCAAGCACGGTATTTATTTTCTTCAGTCCAAATGTTCGCCATTTCAGGGCGAGAGTAACGTTCGATCATGTTTTTATTTTCCTTTCTTTTGATGTTTTACATCAGTTAGCAACCAACAGTCGTTTTATTCAAATTCTTCTTTTCCAATCCACACAGATGGATAGTGATCGAGTGTATTCAAATCCGTATCCATCGGCAGATCATAGATGGCTAAATAGTTTGCAGGATATTGAGCAGTCAGCTCTTCATACTTAGCTTTCACTTTTTCGTGATCGCTACTAGCATACAAGACTTCGACGACTGCTCCTGTCTTCTCTTTTTCGACAAATGCGTTGACAATAATTTGAATCATAAAACCTCCTAAAGCGAAATGCCCTTCATATTTGCTTTCAGAATAGGCATCTTCACACCTAATTCTTGACCAGTCAGATAAACACTTTGACAACAATAGAAGATGTCCTGTTTATCATTGTGTAAGGTCATGATTTTTCGGGTCAGCTCATTTTTCGCAAACATGACTTTCATGGCTTTTCCTGCTATCCAAGCCGGGATTTTATAAGGTAAGAGTTCTGCTTTGTAAAGCTTCAAATTCACTCCACGCGCTTCTACAACTTTCAAGGCTTCTCGAATGGCCTTGATGGCTAATGATAATTCCGAAGAACTATTCATCAAGTTCAAAGCCAGTTCTTCTGGTTTTTCCAGATTTCCCGAACGCGCAGCTGTCGAAGTGACACCTGCATTAATTGCCATGTGAATCCAAATCCACTCGACCATATCATGAGGCACTTCCCACTTCAAATCTGCAGAAGTCAGTAAAGTCGTCAGATCACCATAGTTAGAAATGTGTGCTTTTTGCTCACCTTCTAGCATTAAATGGTCAAACAAGACACCATCCAAATGGTTCTCCTGCATGTGTCCACCCGCTGTCGGAAAGGCCAGAATATAGTCGTAATCTGTTGCCCACTTTTGGACCTCTTTTCGAGTATCCCAGAAATTACAGAAGAAAACAAGGGTACCTTTGATATTATTTTTTCGCAAGGTTTCCACAGCTTCTTGGACAAGCCCATGACGCACACTCAGAAAAATAAAATCATATTCCGAATCAGCTTCCGCCACACGAACCTCATAGGTGTCGTGTTTATTTTCACCCTTGGATTGATAGCGACCATCTAGCAAATCAACCGACAACTCCTTCGGAGCTGTGCTTTTCTTACTATCTCTCAGTACGTGTTCCACTTGATGGCCTGCTTTTTGAAAGGCGTAGGCATAAGCGGTCCCGATGACTCCAAGTCCTAGAATCGCTATTTTCACTTAAAAATCAATCCCTTTCCAGCAGTAGTTATCTGCTTCTCTTGGTTAACAAGCGCGTCTACGATGAGTTGAATCATATATTCTCCCCATTCAATTTAAATACTATTCTTCCTCAGAATCTTCGTAAACACAAAATTCAATCGAAAGTTTTATAGGGCGACTTGTTAATCCACAACTCTTTATATAATCATAGACCTCATCATCATCGAGGATATGCTTTATAACTAGTCGATTATTTGTTATCTCTACAACATGAATCCCTTCTGCATCAGGAATTTCTGGAATCTCTACATCGTCCGCATAAGTAAATGTTAGAGTAGTAATATCATCTTCGAATACATCATCGAATTCTTCTACCATCTTAAAAATCAATCCCTTTCCCAAACTCTTCAACCTCATCTGGCACATCACTAAACAAAGTCACATGTCCCATTTTGCGGTTGTGCTTTGCTTCTAGTTTACCATATAAGTGGAGGTGAGCGCTTGGATTTTCTGTCACATATGTTTCAGCAGCCTCGACGTGTTGGCCGAGAACGTTGAGCATGACAGCTGGCGCATAGAGTTGGATCGCTGGAAGTGGTGCTCCGAGAACACCCAAGATGTGCATGTCAAACTGTGAAAAGTCGCAGGCTTCAATTGAGTAGTGTCCTGAATTGTGTGGACGTGGCGCAATTTCGTTGACAATGATGTCATCTGCTGTCGCAAACATTTCCACACATAGCGTTCCAGAGAGGTTCAGTTGTTCAGCGATTCGCACCGCCATAGCCTTGGCTTTTTCAGCTAGACTTTCTGAAATGCGAGCAGGCACAATGGTTTTTGAAAGAATGTTGTTACGGTGGATATTTTCCTGAACAGGGAAGACTGTCACGTCCTTACCATTACCAGACACGATGACCGAAATCTCAAGGTCAAAGTTGACAAACTCTTCTAAGACGCAGTCTGCTGAGTCCGCTAAAGTGTATGCTTCTTCCAAGTCTGCTTCTGAACGAATAACCTTTTGACCATGGCCATCGTAACCACCGGTTGCTGTCTTGAGGACATAGTTTTTCGACAGATCGATATCTGTCAAATCTTGTCTTGAGGTCACAACCTTGTAAGGAGCCACCGTTACTTGAGCCTTGTTAGAGAGAAAATCCTTTTCAAAAATCCTGTTTTGGGAGATGCGAAGTAGGTCGGTCCCTTGTGGAAGCTGTCCTTCTTTGACAACAGCATCCAAACCGTCAGCATCCACATTTTCAAATTCATAAGTGAGAACATCACAGCGATCTGCCAACTGACGAAGAGCATCTACGTCGTCGTAAGGGGCCACGATGATTTCCGCCACACGGGAGGCTGGACAATCCGCTGCTGGATCCAAGGCGATAACCTTGTGTCCCATGTAGATAGCTGAGATCGCCATCATCTGCCCCAGCTGGCCACCACCAATGATGCCAATGGTTTTAGTTGAGCTCATTTGTAGACTCCTCTGCAATTTTTCCTTGTTCTTCAGCGAAATCCGCTAACGCTGTCGCAATAGCCTGGTCCTCTACTGAAAGAAGACGGAGGGCAAAGAGGGCCGCGTTAATCGCACCTGCTTCACCGATCGCCATGGTTGCGACAGGCACCCCACCTGGCATCTGAACGATAGAATAAAGTGAATCCACACCGCTAAGGGCACGTGATTTGACAGGTACGCCGATAACCGGAAGGGTCGTTTTAGCTGCGACCATCCCTGGCAAGTGAGCTGCGCCACCTGCACCTGCGATGATGACCTTGATGCCACGGCTACGTGCTTCTTCGGCATGTTTGAACATGAGGTCCGGCGTCCGATGTGCGGAAACAACTTTCTTTTCGTAAGCGACACCGAAGTTGCCGAGGACTTCAGCGGCTTTTTGCATGGTTGCCCAGTCGGATTTTGAGCCCATAATAATGGAAATTACTGGTTTCATTTTTTCTCCTTTTTCGATAATCGTCTATTGTAGTGCGGACGTAAGCGACCGCCTGTAGCGTTCCATTACTAAAACTGGAGCCTGAGTCTCCAGTTTTCCGCTCCTAGTAGCTCTGCTACTAGGAGTTCCACTACTGCGACGATTAGCCTATACTAGCTCGCTAACGCTTGCAAATCAAACGACCATTATCTTAGTTTGGCTCGCTTTCGCTCGCCATGACAAAATTAGTATCTGTTAATCTTTTATCGCCTTGCTACCGATATCGTTTCGGTAGAACAAGCCTTCTGTGTTTTGTTTATTGAGTTCGTTATAGATGATGTTTTGGCCGTCTTTGACGGTGTCTGCTGTGGTAACCAGCATGTAGACGCGTCCGCCGTTTGAGAGGAGATCTTGGCCATTTTCAGCGAATTTAGCACCGGCATAGTAAGTGATGATGTCGCCCTCTGTCTTGGCTGGAAGTTTGACACCCTTCTCATAAGCGAGTGGGTAGCCGTTTGATGCTACAACCACACCTAGTGTCACACCCTTGTCCGTCCAAGTGATGGCCGGCTCTTTACCATCCAAAATGTCGGTGATGTTTTGCGCAAAGTCAGATGTCAAACGAGGCAAGATAATTTGCGTTTCAGGGTCTCCAAAGCGTGAGTTGAACTCGATGACTTTAGGGCCATCAGCTGTCAAGATAAGACCCGCGTAAAGGACACCTAGGTACGGACGTCCTTCTTTAATCATGCCTTCAAGAACTGGCTTGACAATAGTGTCAACCGCTGTGTCAACCACGCTCTGTGACAAGTGAGGAACTGGCGCATAGGCACCCATCCCACCAGTGTTAGGACCCTTGTCACCATCGTAGGCACGTTTGTGGTCCTGCGCTGTTGGCATGATGTAGAACTTGTCCCCATTGACAAAGGCAAAGAGAGAAAACTCTTCCCCATCAAGGAATTCCTCGATGACCACACGCGCACCTGAATCACCGAATTTATTGTCCAAAAGCATCTCATGAGCAGCTTCGATGGCTTGCTCAACTGTCTCCGCAACGACGACACCTTTCCCAAGGGCCAATCCGTCTGCCTTGACGACGATTGGAGCGCCTTTCTCCTCGATATAAGCCTTGGCTTCCTCGAAATCTGAAAAGGTTCCATAGGCTGCTGTAGGAACGTCGTATTTGACCATGATTTCCTTAGCAAAATCCTTAGACCACTCCAGCTCAGCTGCAGCCTTGGTCGGACCAAAAGCCTTGAGACCAGCTGCATTGAAATCATCCACGATTCCAGCTGCAAGGGCATCATCTGGACCGATAAAAGTCCAAGCAATATCGTTGACTTTTGCGAAGTCAATCAGCTTAGAATGTTCGGAAATTCCGATATTGATCAAATCCAGACCATCTAATCGCATCCCGTCATTACCAGGAGCCACAAAAACCTGCTCAACGTTTGTAGACTCCAACAATTTCTTGGCAATCGCATGCTCACGACCGCCAGATCCAACAACCAAAAGTTTCATCTCGAACCTCTTTTGCGAATTATTTTATTAAATTATATCATAATCGTTCGTTTTATTCTAATGATTTCAGCAAAAGTCTTCTGTTTTCAGTAGAATCCAAACATTTTTTGCTATTTTCTCCGATTTCTCATTTTTTTCCGAATAGTATAGGTGAGACCTACTAATTGACGAAAAGGAGTATTATGCAAACGATCAAAAAATTTATAGTACTGACTTGTGCGACATGGGGGATGCAAACCTCTATTGCCCATGCAGATCAAACGACCAATGCTATCTATGCCGAAAAAGGGCAGCTGATGATTCATCTTGGAAACGTCCCGGATAAGTATCAAAAGATCCAAGTTCCCGTCTGGTCTGACCAAAATGGCCAAGATGACCTGATTTGGTATCCTGTAGAACGCAGTGACAAGGGATTTGACCTACAAGTGCCATTGACCAACCATTCTGATCAAGCCGGACTTTATCATGTCCATGTCTATGGAGTGGAGGCAAATGAACAGCTAACCGGCCTTTACCCTCTCTCGACCAGCGTCCAGCAAAAAGACCTCGCCTCCTCCCATCCCAAAATCACGATCACACCCAACTCCTCACAAGAATTTGAGGTAGACCTAAAGTTGTTCGAAGACGTTGACGAGATTGTATTCCCCATCTGGTCAGAAGAAAACGGGCAGGATGATCTGGTCTGGTATCCCGCAAAGAAGATTGCACCTGGACATTTCCAACTGCGCTTTCAGACTCAAAAACACAAGGGAAATGGGCTATTTCACCTACATGTCTATCAGAAAAGCCAAGGACAACTAAAAGGGCTATTCCCCACTACCTTTCAAGTAGAAAAGGCAAAGCCAAAGCTCACTCCACTCGCGACACATCCAGGAAACACCTACCCCATTGGTGAGTGCACCTGGGGAGTCAAAGAATTAGCCCCTTGGGCCCACAACTGGTGGGGAAACGGTGGCATGTGGGCAGCTAGTGCACGCGCTGCGGGATTCCGGACAGGAGACACTCCAGAGATCGGCGCTATCGCCTGTTGGGACAATGGGGGATATGGGCACGTCGCCTTGGTTACGGATGTCGAACATGACCAAAAAATTCAGATCCAAGAGGCTAACTACAACGGCCATCGCTATATCGACAACTTCCGTGGTTGGTTCGATCCGACCAATCCCATCTGGGGAACCGTCACCTACATCTACCCAGATTAAGGTCTTCATAACCAGCAGAAAGGGAGTGGGAAAGAACTCAGACTATTTAAAAGGAGTTCGTCTTCCCACCCCCGCACAGTTGATTAGGTTATCTTTGGAGCTTAAAAAGCGAAAAAAGATACCAATCAACCACTGCGTCTTGCAGTTATTCCTATCAAACATCAAAGGCTGGACATTTTTTGCCCAGCCTTATTTGATTAATGTCTAAAATGTCTGACGCCTGTAAAGATCATGGTCAAACCATATTTATCAGCAGCTTCGATTGACTCTTGGTCACGTACTGATCCACCTGGTTGGATGATCGCTTTAATCCCTGCTTTGGCGATTTCTTCCACGTTATCTGCAAATGGGAAGAAGGCATCTGAAGCAAGAACAGCGCCGTCAAGACGGTCTTTAGCCTGATCAATAGCGATACGGACAGATGCCACACGGTTGGTTTGACCTGGGCCAACACCAAGTGTCATGTGGTCATTAGTTACGATGATCCCATTTGATTTGACATACTTGATCGCTTTCCAAGCAAACTCAAGAGCTGTCGCTTCTGTCTCAGTTGGTTGGCGTTTCGTCACCACTTGCCAGTCAGCTGGGCTTTCTTTCACAACGTCTTGGTTTTGAACGAGGAGACCACCAACAACACCAGTGTATTCTGCTTCCACTTCACTAGCATCTTGAGCATCAAATGGTAGCTCAAGGATCCGCAAGTTTTTCTTCTTGGTTGTCAAGATTTCAAGCGCTTCGTCTGTGTAGCTTGGTGCAATGATGATTTCAAGGAAAACACCATGCATCTTCTTAGCTGTCGCAGCATCTACCTCACGGTTGAGAACCACGATCCCACCGAAGATGGATACTGGATCAGACTCATAAGCGTAGTCCCAAGCAGTTTCGATGTCGTCAGCTTGACCAATCCCACATGGGTTCATGTGTTTAAGAGCCACAACAGTTGGACGGTCTTTGAAATCACGGATGATCCGGATAGCCGCATCAGCGTCACGGATATTGTTAAAGGACAATTCTTTCCCGTTCAACTGTTTCGCTGAAGCGATGGAGTAATCCGTTGGCAGAGCTTTTTGGTAGAAATCTGCGTCTTGTTGAGGATTTTCACCGTAACGCATTGGTTGCTTAAGGTCATACGTCAAAGTGAGTTTTTCAGGCTTTTCTTCACCTACTTGAGCAGTGAAGTATTCTGCGATCAAAGCATCATAGGCTGCCGTATGGCGGAATACTTTAGCTGCCAAACGTTGGCGAGTTTCGTAACTTGTTTCGCCGTTGGCTGCCAATTCGTCCAGAACCACAGTATAGTCAGCAGGATCTACCACAACTGTGACGCTAGCGTGGTTCTTAGCTGCCGAACGAAGCATAGATGGCCCGCCAATATCGATGTTTTCTACCGCATCCGCGTAAGTCACGTCTGGCTTAAGGATGGTTTCCTTGAATGGGTAAAGGTTGACCACCACAAGGTCGATCAATTCAATCTTGTTGTCCTTAGCAGCCTCTAGGTGACTATCGAGATCACGACGAGCAAGAAGACCACCGTGGATATTTGGATGAAGAGTCTTCACACGACCATCCATCATTTCTGGGAAACCAGTCACATCATCAATGGCGATAGTATCCACCCCAGCATTGTCAAGGGCAACTTTAGTACCACCTGTTGAGATGATGTCCCAACCGAGTTTTTTGAGTTCTTGGGCATATTCAACGATGCCCGTTTTGTCTGAAACACTAATTAGTGCGCGTTTAGTCATTTTCTTTCTTTTCCTTTTTTAAAAAAGTTCTTTATCTGCTACAGTCGAAAATGTTCTTTCCGATCAATGGTTTCCTTATTTTCGTGCTACTCCCAAACGTTCTAACACTTCTGGATAGAGCTTGTACTCTGTTTCATGGATGCGCGTCTCGAAAGTATCAAGGGTATCCCCTTCAAGGCGTGGGACACGGACTTGTTTGATGACCTTACCGGTGTCCACACCCGAATCCACCCAGTGAATGGTCACACCGCTCTCAGCAACACCTGCATTCCAAGCATCCTCAATACCATGAGCACCTGGGAATTCAGGGAGATAAGCCGGGTGAATATTGATAATACGGCCTTCATAAGCTGCTAGCAAGGTTGGCCCAACGATTTTCATATAACCTGCCAAACAAACCAAATCTATCTGGTGTTCATCCAAGAGGTGAACAATCGCTTCTTCATAAGCTGCTTTATTGTCAAATTCCTTGAGTTCAAAGGCATAGCTCACCACACCAAGGTTCTTGGCACGTTCTAAGACATAGGCATCACGGTGATCTGAAAAAACAAATTCTACCGGGAATTGTTCTGCAATCACTTGAAAGTTTGAGCCGTTGCCAGAGGCAAAAACAGCAATTTTTTTAGCCATTATTTAATCACCACACTTGCGCCATCTTTCTTCGCAATCCGACCGATTTCATAAACAGGTTCGTCAAGAAGTTCTTTGACATGTTCCACATTTTCTGGTTTCACTGCAAGCATGAGGCCAATTCCCATGTTGAAGATTTCAAACATTTCTTCATGTTTGATTTGGCCATATTTTTCAAGGGCTTTGAAAATTGGAAGAACTGGGACTTTGCTTTCGTCAATTTCAGCAGCCAAGTCATCTGAGAACATACGTGGTACATTTTCGATGAAACCACCACCTGTGATGTGGGCAATCCCATTCACCAATTCTTCTTTGATGAGTGGCAAAG
Organism: Streptococcus sp. 27098_8_186; assembly: GCF_041432055.1. Lineage (NCBI taxonomy): Bacteria > Bacillati > Bacillota > Bacilli > Lactobacillales > Streptococcaceae > Streptococcus > Streptococcus sp. 27098_8_186. The sequence continues at coordinate 17,702 of NZ_JAPVYV010000006.1, read as the reverse complement.
CTGCTTTGACGTAGATACGAGTTGGTTCCAAAAGAACGTCTTTAAGTTTTTTGCCTTCCAATTCTGGGAGAACTTCTTCCCCTGTGTAATCTGCAAAAACACGACGCACGAGTGAGTAACCATTTGAGTGGATACCGCTTGAAGCAAGTCCAAGAATCACATCGCCTTCAGCTACTTTTGAACCGTCGATAATTTGAGATTTTTCTGCAACACCGACAGCAAACCCAGCCAAATCATAGTCATCTTCACCATACATACCTGGCATTTCAGCTGTTTCGCCACCGATAAGGGCTGCACCAGCCTGCACACAACCTTCTGCAACACCAGCAACGACTTGCTCTAATTTAGCAGGTTCATTTTTACCAGTTGCAATATAGTCAAGGAAGTAAAGGGGCTCTGCTCCTGCGGCGATGATATCGTTAACACACATAGCGACACAATCTTGACCGATGGTATCGTGTTTGTCGTACTTAATAGCCAGCATGAGTTTGGTACCAACACCATCTGTACCTGAGATCAAAACAGGCTCTTTGACACCTGTTTTTGAAAGGTCAAACATGCCACCAAAACCACCAAGAGCTCCCATGACACCCGCACGTTCCGTACGAGCAACGTGTTTTTTGATCCGTTCAACAACTTCATAACCTGCTTCAACATCCACACCAGACTGTGCATACGCATTTTTATTTGTCATTTGTTTCATTCCTTTTCTTTTGCACTGCTCTTAATAGAAAGAAGTATGTTCTTTCAAACTTTCCACATAGCGTTCTTCGTAGTCATACAAAGGCGTTGGATATTTTCCATCAAAGTAAGCCACACAAAGACCGCCATTAGGGGCATCTGTATCAATTCCAATAGAATCAATCAAGCCATCGATTGACAAATACGTCAAGCTATCTGCACCAATGATATCGCGTGTTTCCTCTACTGTATGATTGGCAGCAATCAATTCCTTACGTGTTTGAATATCGATCCCGTAGAAACATGGATAAGCCAGAGCTGGGCTTGCGATTGCCACATGGACTTCTGTAGCCCCTGCTTCTTTCAATAACTTCACAATCCGACGTGATGTTGTCCCACGTACGATAGAATCATCAATCATGACAACCCGTTTGCCTTTCACAACACCGGATACGGCAGAGAGCTTCATCCGAACCCCTTGCTCCCGTAGTTCTTGTGTTGGTTGAATAAAGGTCCGTTGGGTGTATTGGTTTTTAATCAAACCCATTTCATTTGGTAGGCCAGATTCTTCCGCAAATCCCATGGCCGCACTAAGTGAAGAGTTAGGTACACCGACCACAATATCTGCTTCATGTTTGAATTCACGTGCCAATTGAGCCCCCATACGTTTACGTGCTGTATGGACATTGACCCCTTGAATATTGGAGTCTGGGCGAGCAAAGTAGATATACTCCATCGAACAAACAGCCAATTGGGTATCTGTGGTATAAGTATCGTAAGTGATGCCATTATCATCGATAATCACAACTTCACCTGGATTTACATCGCGGATCCACTCTGCTCCAACCACTTCAAAGGCACAGGTTTCAGATGAAACCACGATAGCGCCATTGGCCATTCTCCCAATCGAAAGAGGACGGAAACCATTTGGATCCAAGGCCGCAATCAGCTTATCTTCCAGCATGAGAAGGTAAGCAAATCCACCTTTCACCGTATTCAAGGCTTCTTTCACCTTACCCATGAAAGAAGGGTTGTGGCTCCGACGAATCAAGTGGGCCAAGATTTCCGAATCAGAAGTTGAGCTAAAGATCGCTCCGTTATTTTCCAACTCCCGTTTGAGGGACTTGGCATTGGTCAAATTCCCGTTGTGGGCCAGCCCAAACTGGGTATCATGAAAGCGAAAGAGGAAGGGCTGGATGTTATCCACCGAAGCTTCCCCAGCTGTCGCATAGCGAACATGTCCAATCGCTCCCGTCCCTGTTAACTTATCCAAGTTATCAGGATTTCGAAATACTTCTGAGAGAAGACCCGTGTCACGATACCGTTTTAGTTGACCCGCATCATTGGAAAGGATCCCCGCCCCTTCTTGACCACGGTGTTGAAGACTGTGTAATCCGAAATAAGTCAGTTTTGCAGCATCTGGGTGTCCCCAGATCCCAAAAATACCACATTCTTCATTAAGAGATTTAACTTCGTATGTCATTTTGTATACCTTTTATTTTTCAGTAAAGTATTTAACCGCTGATGCAAAGAGATGTTGGTCTTTATTTCCTGGAATATTTTGGAAGAGACCATCTTCGAAACGTTCTGAGTGACCCATCTTCCCAATAATTTGACCGTTCTTACTTGTGATACCTTCGATCGCATTTACAGATCCGTTAGGATTATATTTAGAATCCATGCTTGGTTTACCTTCGAAGTCAACATATTGGGTAAAGATTTGACCATTGTCACGAAGCTCTGCAAATTCCTCAGCTGTCACGACAAATTTACCTTCACCGTGTGATACTGGGATGGCATGAATGTCACCAACTTTCACGCCGGCAAGCCATGGTGAGTTTGTGTTGGCAATCCGCGTTTCCACCATCTTAGCCACGTGTTGGTTGGCATCATTGTAGAAGAGGGTTGGACTCGTGCTACTTGCATCTTCAAAGTTACCATATGGAAGAAGACCTGATTTGACAAGGGCTTGGAATCCGTTACAGATACCGATGATCAAACCACCTCGTTCGATGAAGTGATCGATAGCTGCACGCACTTTTTCATTGAGCAAGATGTTCACGATAAATTTAGCTGATCCATCTGGTTCATCCGCTGCTGAGAAGCCACCTGCAAAGAAGATAATGTTGGCTTTTCCAATGTTGTCAACCATGGTGTCAACAGACTTGACAATTGCTTCTTCATTCAGTGTGACAAATGGTACCAGGTTAACTTTGGCACCTTCTTTTTCGAAGGCCTTAGCGGAGTCATATTCTGAGTTAGTACCTGGAAATACTGGGATGTAAACCACTGGTGTCTCAACTGTTTCTTTAGCTTTAATCACAGCATCTGTTGCTACAGCAGGTACTTCTTCCAACTCAGTTGCTTGTGCAAATTCCGTTGGGTAAACCTCTTCCAATTTACCTTGGAAGGAACTGTCAAGTTTGTATCCATCAATCGTTACACCATTGACAGTAAGTGTAAAGTCAGCTGCTGTTTGTCCAATCTTGGCAACACCTGCAATTTCTTCAGGCGATGTGAAGACGAATCCACCCAATTGAGCTGTCAAGCTAGTGTCAAGGTCAGCTAATTCAACGTTGGCACCGATATGGTTACCAAATGTTGCAAGGGCAAGAGCTTCAACCACACCACCATATTTGACAGCTGATGCAGCTGTGACTTTGTGGTCAGCTTGGATAGCTGCAAATTGAGCAAAGTTAGATTTAATAAGATCAAAGTCAATTTCTTGTGCCAATGCTTGACCTGGGATGTAGTATATATTTTCACCAGCAGCTTTAAATTCTGGAGAAAGGACCTTACGGCTATCTGCAGTTGTAACACCAAAAGCAACCAAGGTTGGTGGTACTGTCAATTCTTCAAAGGTACCAGACATCGAGTCTTTCCCACCGATAGATGGCAAACCAAGTTGAATCTGAGCTTCGATGGATCCAAGAAGAGCTGCTACTGGTTGACCAAAACGCTCTGCTTGTTTATCCATACGCTCGAAGTATTCTTGGTAAGAGAAACGAGCCTTAGACCAGTTTGCTCCAGCAGCAACCAAACGAGCGGTTGCTTCGATGACTGCATAGGCAGCACCATGATATGGGGACCATTCTGCTACATAAGGGTTGAATCCTTGCGCCATAACAGAAGCCGTATGAGTCACGCCATGTTGGACTGGCAATTTCTGTACAGAAGCTTCCGTTGGTGTGATTTGGTAGCGACCACCGAGTGGGTGATTAACTGTTGAACGACCAACTGAGCTATCAAAGATGGTTTGTAAACCTTTTTGACTGGCATGGTTCAGGTCAGCCAAGACTTCAAGAGTATCCGCTTCAAGGGTTTCAGCAGATGTTTGACGTTCTTCTGGAAGCTTGACATCCTTGTCAACCACCTTAGCATCTACAACCACACGTACACCGTTTGTATCAAGGAAACGACGTTCCAAATCAACGATTGTTTCACCATTCCAGTGCATGACAAGATTTGGTTTCTCCGTCACTGTCGCAACGACAACAGCATCAATATTTTCTTTATTACATGCTGCAACGAAGGCATCTACATCTTCTGGACGAACCACTACAGCCATCCGTTCTTGAGATTCAGAGATGGCAATTTCTGTACCATTCAAACCTTGGTATTTCAATGGCACTTTGTCTAGATCAATTTCAAGACCATCTGCCAATTCACCAATAGCCACACAGACACCACCAGCACCAAAGTCATTTGATTTCTTGATCAGACGGGTCACTTCCCCATTACGGAAAAGACGTTGAATCTTCCGTTCTTCGATGGCATTCCCTTTTTGAACCTCAGCACCAGCTGTCTCAACAGATTCAACCGTTTGAACTTTAGAAGAACCTGTCGCACCACCGACACCATCACGTCCAGTCTTACCACCAAGCAAGATAATCACATCACCTGCTTCAGGTTTTTCACGGACCACATTTTCCTTAGGAGCCGCACCGACAACTGCACCTAGCTCCATACGTTTAGCAACGAAACCTGGGTGGAAGTATTCACGAACATAAGTTGTTGCCAAACCAATTTGGTTACCGTATGAAGAATAACCGTGAGCCGCTGTTTTAGAAATCACTTGTTGTGGCAATTTACCAGCGCGAGTTTCGGCAATTGGAGCCGTGATATCACCAGCACCTGAGATACGCATGGCTTGGTAAACGTAGGAACGACCTGACAATGGGTCACGAATGGCACCACCGATACAAGTAGCCGCTCCACCAAATGGTTCGATTTCAGTTGGGTGGTTGTGAGTCTCGTTCTTGAACATGAGAAGCCATGGCTCTTTCACCCCATTGACATCCACTTCAATTTCAACTGAGCAGGCGTTGATTTCATCAGACACTTCCATGTCATCCAAACGACCATTAGCACGCTCATAACGGCCAAAAATAGTTGCCATATCCATCAAAGTTTGAGGTTTTTCTGTACGTCCCAACTCATCACGCATGGCAATATACTTGTCATAAGTCACTTGCAATTGTTTTTCAAATTTAGAAGCTGAGAAGTCGATGGTTTTCAACTCAGTTTCGAAAGTTGTGTGACGGCAGTGGTCAGACCAGTAAGTATCCAACACCTTCAGCTCAGTCTCAGTTGGTACACGTCCAATAGATTTGAAGTAATCTTGAATGAAGAGAAGGTCATCCACTTCCATTGCCAATCCTTGCTCAGCCTTATACTGTGCAAAATCTTCTGCCGTATAAGTTTCAAAGAAATCCAAGCTTGGAATGGTCTTGTCAGACTCAGAGAAATCCTGTTTCGCAATGCCAACAGTGATATCTTTGAAACGAGAATCCACTGGGTTCAAAAGGTAGTTTTTGACAGCTTCCAACTCTTTCGCATCAATATCCTTGTTAACCAAGTACAATTGCGCTGTGTTCACTGTTACATCATTTGAACTACCAAGTAACAGCAAAGCTTCTTGTGAAGATGCCGCCCGTTGGTCAAATTGACCAGGCAAACTTTCGATCGCAAAGAAAGCATATTTCTCAAGATCAGCCTGAACCGTAGCTTCATCCAAAACAGTATCGGTCACTTGCTCAGAGAAGATATGTTTTTCCGCACGCGCAAACAAATCCTCTGCCAAATTAAAGACATCGTAAACCTGAACAATCCGAAGATCATTCAACGTTTTCAACTGAAGATTATGCTGTAATTCTTTTACTAAAGAGTCCGATTTTACACGAAAATCAGCTTTTTTCTCAACGAAAATACGTTTATCCATTTTAGTTCCTTTATTTCTATTCAAACATGTTATCGAAGACGAAGGTTTTCCGTTTCAAAAAGATTACTTCAAACCTTGCAATTTTTCCAATACAACTTCATAAACATCTGTCAAGCTGCCAAGATCACGACGGAGTGAAAAGGTCTAGTAGACCTTTTCAGCCTGAGTCCTTTTACTTGAAAGACGAAGGTTTCCCGTTTCAAAAAAATTACTTCAAGCCCTGTAATTTCTCCAACACAACCTGATATACATCCGTTAAACTGCCCAAATCTCTACGGAAAACATCCTTATCCATATGGTGCCCTTCAGCATCCCAAAGGCGGCAATTATCTGGAGAAAATTCATCTGCCAAGATAATCTTGCCATCCTTATCAAAACCAAATTCCAATTTGAAGTCAATCAAGCGAAGACCAATTTGTGCAAACCAATCTTTCAACAATTCATTGATGCGACGTGTTTCTTCCTTGATATAGGCAATTTGTTCATCATTGGCAATATCCAAGAACTTTACATGCTCATCATTGATGAATGGATCATCCAACTCATCGTTCTTGTAGTAAAATTCAACGATTGGAGTTTCCAAGTTCAAACCTTCTTCCACGCCAAACCGTTTTGAGAAAGAACCCGCAGTCACATTACGAAGAACAACTTCCAAAGGAATAATTTTTACTTTCTTGTTGAGTTGTTCGGTGTCAGAAATACGTTCGATAAAGTGCGTTGCTACACCCGCAGCATTCAATTTTTCAAAAATAAGAGACGAAATCTGATTATTTAGCACACCTTTTCCTTTAATAGTCTCCTTACGAGCCCCATTTAGCATGGTTGCCTGGTCCTTATAGACCGACTTAATCACATGTTCGTCCTCAGTAGTATAGATATCCTTAGCTTTTCCAGTATAAATCAGTTGATTGGTCATGATTTTGTTCGCCTTTCGTATTTTATCACCTTCATTCTATCATATAAAAAGTGTATTTTCAATAAAAATCCGTACAATATAAGCAGATTCCGAATAAAAAGGACAGAAAAAAAGACCATCCAGAATAATCTCTGAACGATCCCTTTTTCATTAGTGACCAGTAGTTCGTTTCTCGATATAGTCGGCAACATCCCCTACTGTGTTAAAGTCATCAATAGCCTTGTCTGGAATCTCAATTTGGTATTCATCCTCAAGATTGATAATAAATTCCATCAATTCAACAGAATCCGCCTGCAAATCCTTACGTAAGTCAGATTCCGAAGATACTTGAAAATCTGGTCCCTTGCGGTCTTTAAGAAATTTCTCAATTGTAGCTAAAATTTCGTTTTGTTTACTCATACATTACCCTTCCTTCGACAATTCCTTCACTGATTTTCCAACAACATCTGTCTCTAACATGGTCCGAATCTGACGAATCGTGCTATAGACTGCTTTTGCATCGCTCGAACCATGCGTTTTAACAACAGGTGCTTGAAGGCCAAACAAGACCGCTCCTCCAACATCTGAGAAATCTAAGGTTTGCTTCAATGATTTCAAACGGTCCTTGAGCAGAAAAGCCCCTAATTTTGCCTTCCAGTTTCCAGTAGCAATTGCTTGTTTCAGCTGCTTCAAGATCCCAAAAGCTGTTCCTTCCATGGTTTTCAATACAGCATTTCCCGTGAACCCATCCGCCACAACAACATCAGCAACGCCATCCATCAAGTCACGCGCTTCCACGTTTCCAACAAAATGAATCGACTCATCCTCAGATAACAATTGGTAAGTTTCCTTGCGCAAAGGATCTCCCTTACTAGCTTCTGTCCCATTGTTCAATAGACCCACGCGTGGTTTTTGAATCCCACGAACATTTTCAGCATAATAGGATCCCATCACAGCATACTGATGCAAGTGCTCTGGTGTATTTTCCGCATTGGCACCCAAGTCTAGCATATCATAGCCACGACCATCAACAGTCGGAAGCGTTGACATCAAACCTGGACGTTCCACCCCCTTGATCCGGCCAACGATAAAGAAACCAGCTGCCAATAGCGCACCTGTATTTCCCGCAGATAGCATGGCATCGACCTCACCAGCCTTCACATCCTTGGCAGCTAAGACCATAGAAGCCTGTTTTTTCCGACGAATGGCCCGCGTTGGCTCATCATCTGAATCTATTTTTTCTTCCGTATGCACAATCGATACACGTTCTGTTGCGGTTAAATAATCTTTGATTTTTGCCTCATCACCATACAAGACAATCTCAATATCATCAAAATCACGAATGGCTTGATTCACGCCTTCTACCAAGGCTTGAGGTGCATTATCGCCCCCCATTGCATCTACTGCAATTTTTTTCATGTTTCACCTCCAGATGAATCTTTCATAATCGCTCCCCAATCACTCAAGGAATCGATAAACTTTTTAGCTTTTAAGTGGATCCCTACATACTCCTCATACAACTGATCAATTGCCTGACGCAGAGCTGTTTTCATCTCCGCTTGTAGAGAAATCGTCTCTAACTCACTGAATCGTACTGCTTGAAACTGATCCAATAAATAGAGAACATTCGGATGCCAGTGGGCACGTCTCTCATCCTGATCATAATGATCCGGACAAAGGACCCCACTATATCGAAAAGAGTAATCAAAAGGAAGTCCAACCCGATGACAGAAACAACATTCATGCAGATTTAAGACAACCCCAAATCGTGATAGAATCTGAATCTCAAAAATATTGGTCAAAACCTCATAATCCAGTCCCTCTTCCATCAAAGACAAGGTCTTTTCCAAAAAAGCAAACAGGGCTGGATCCACCTGATTATCCTGAATACTTGCATCCGCAAGCGCCAGAACATAGGTCGCATAAGAAAGGGCAAAAAGATCTGCATTGATTTTCTTATAAACCTGCACTTCTTGAAAATCATCAATATAACTCAAGCCATCATCATTGATTTTCAACAACATATCTGCCGTTACTAATGGTTGCAACATGGGATTCAACCGTGATTTTCCCGCATGTTTGACAAAAAACATCCGCTTTCCTGACTTCTCCGTGAAGATTTTGACCAGCTTGTCATCCTCACGAAACTCCCGATTATACAGGACAATTCCCCGGGTCTCAATTGACTCCAGCATGTTCTTCCATATACTCCTTCAAGCGTTTCATAGCTTCCTTGATAACCTCCATGCTGGCTGCATACGACAAACGCACATAGCCTTCACCATATTGACCAAAAGCAGCACCAGGAATAAAAGCAACCGCTTTTTCACGCGCAAAATCCTGCAAGAAAGCAAAGGAATCCTGATTATAACCAGCTGGGATTTTAGCAAAAATATAAAAGGCACCATCAGGCTTAATCATCTCAAACCCAAGCGCAGACATCTTTTCGATAATATAATCCCGACGCTTCACATATTCCTTCTTCATTGGCTCCGCATCATCCCGACCTTCCGTCAAAGCTTCGATCGCAGCATACTGGTTCATGGTTCCAGCAGCTGTTACCAAATACTGATGACTCTTGATGAGTTGGGCTGTCAATGCAGCAGGCGCAAAGATAAAGCCAAGCCGCCAGCCTGTCATGGCATGAGACTTAGATAAGCCATTAATAACAATGGTCTGTTCAGGAATGAAGGATGCCATAGAGACATGCGCTTCTCCAGTATAAGTTAACTCTGAATAGACTTCATCACAAATCACAAAGACTTCATATTTTTTTAAGACAGCAGCCAATTCCGCCATCTGTTCGCGTGAATAAGTAACTCCCGTTGGATTAGCTGGATAATTGAGAATAACAGCCTTCAATTTTTCACCCTGCTCTAGAATCGCCTTTCCCAACTTTTCAGGAGTCAAGACAAAACGATCTGCTGTCGTATCAATTTCGACAATCTCAGCCCCAACCAAATTCACAATGGGTTCATAACCAGGATAAGCTGGCGCTGGGAGCAGCACTACATCTCCAGGTTCCAAGATCGCTGTCAAGGTTGCAGACAGGGCTTCAGTCGCACCGATCGTCACCAATATCTCATCCTCAGGACGATAGTGAATACCATACTTATCAGCCACAAACTGACTCGCAGCCTCACGCAAAGCCAGCAAACCACTCATCCCAGTGTAATGGCTAAAATTCGCATCAATGGCAGCCTTTCCTGCGTCTTTTACATGTTCAGGAGTTGTAAAATCCGGTTCCCCCAACGTCAAACGCAAGACACCAGGAATGGAAGAAATTGATTGATCGAACTGACGAATCAAAGAAACTTCAATCCGATTCAGATTTTTATTAAAACGTTTCGTTAAATCCATAGAACACCTCCAAAAACACTTATATTCATTATACTATAAATAGGACCCCATCGCAAAAGAACAAGCCAGATCCCCATCTTTTGCTCAACATCAAAGGACATTGCAACAATCCTTACATACAAAAAAGACTTAGCAATGCTAAGTCTTTCAAGACATTATTGTTGACCACGTGTTGCCACATATGTCAATTGATCAGCATGTTTCGCCACAAAATCCTTCATTTCTGAATCAGGAATTTGACGAAGGTAGAGGTTAGAACGAATGGTTTCATCCTCTTCACGACAAGTTGACAAGACCAAGTATTTATCAGATGCCTTGATCTTAATATTCGGGTTCTTGGTTTGACCATCTTCATAGACCTTCTTCAACTGAGTCGTAAAGTCTTTGTCGTCTTCAAAGCTAGTACGATAGAAAGCAGTTGTTTCAGGGACAATCACCAAGCACATCGCTTCATAATAATACTTGCGCTCAGGCGTCTCAATGACAACATACGGATGTTGATCAAAGTATTCTTGCTTGTCATAGTAGTTGACATCGTTAAACATACGATGATCACCAACCTTACTACCACGAGCATGACCAAACAGCCAAGTCAAACGATCACTAAAATCTTTCTTATTATCCGTATCCATAAAGACAGTACCCATGTATGGTTCATTTCCACCATCAAAAGTCTTGTCCAAGTAAGTTGCGTTATCTCCAGTTTGAACAACAGGCTCATCCAACTCAGTCCCCGGTGCGTAGACATAAGCAATCGCCTCAGGGTTAACAGCAGTTAACTGAGCAAAACGATTCTTTAAATAATCTTTTTCTTCTTGACTAGGTTCATATTTCACAGCTTGTGTAGAAGAACTACTTCCAGAAGTTCCAGCCTTCTTAGCTGTATGAGAGGCCTTTCCACCAAATGGATTGAAGAATAGGAAGCCAACTACGACCACAACGACTGCCACAAGGGCAGCAATTATGACACCTAATTTATTTGATTTTTTTTCTACAGCTCTTTTCATTCAATTGATCTCCTCAAAATGATTTTTTCTAAAAAATAACACTGAGCCCAAGGACTCAGTGATATTTTTATGAGCTAATTAATTAGAAATTATTTAACTGCGCTAGTTTTTGGAAGTGATTTTTCACCAGCTTTTGCAGATGAAGCCATACCATCTTTACCAGCTTTAGCTGCTGCTGCTTTTTCTTCAGCTGCTTTAGCTGCTGCTTTAGCATCTGCAGATGCAGGACGCAATGAACCACTTACTGCAGTTGCGTAGAATCCGCTAGGAGTATCAGCACCAGCTTCAACCTTAACGTCTACCAACCATTTAGTTCCATCATGTGGGTTTGTAACTTCAACAGTTTGAACACCAGCTTTAGTTTTCAATGTAACATGTTGGCTACCGTTCCAAAGGTCAAGACCTTGAGTGAACCATTCAGCACCTGGAATCATAGTCAACTCTTTAGAAGTATCTGCATTTTTTGCACCATCATATTCTACAGATGAAACGTCACCTTTTTTCTCGATAAGTTCACCTTTACCAACTTTAGGATCTACTTTAGTAGCACCTGGGTGTTTTTCTGTAGCTGCAGATGCTGGAGCTGTTGCAGCTGGTGTAGCTGAAGGATCAGCTGTAAGACCTGCAATTGTTCCATTAGGTTGTGTGTTTTTTTCAACCTTATCTGCGGCGAATGCTGGAGCTGCTGCTGCAAATACTGCAAGAGCTGCTACTGATGATAATAAAACTTTTTTCATTGTTTTACCCCTTTTATAATTTAAAATATTCGTTACTTCGTAACTATGATAAGTATACTAGGATATTCTGCCTCTGTCAAGAGTTTTTCTGTTTTTTTTTAAAAATTTTTTAAGTTTTTTAAAATTTAGTATCTAAAATCACGGTTTAGTTATATTTTTAACTCTAGGATGATTGTTAGAGGCATCGTTATTTAACTTAATGACTAGTCATTGCAAGTCATCTTATTTATTTTGAATCATCATTTTTCTATTACTTTATTTTACTACTCCATTTTTAGGCAATCGTTTCTTGGGCAAACGAGGATCCGCCTTTGCTTCTAGTTCTTTAGCTGCTTGAACTAGTTTTTTCCGTTCCTTTTCTTTTTTTAGATCTTTCCACCATTTTCTGATTTCCATTTGCATTTTCTCCTAAACAAAAGAAGCTGTTTTCCAGCCTCCTTATTGTTAACATTTTTTGGCATTTCCGATTTCAAATAGAGGGGAAAGAGGACGATTTTCATGAATACGAACAATGGCTTCAGCAAGAAGTTTCGCAATCGAAATTTGCTCAATCTTATCAATCAAGCGATCTTCCGGTAGATAAATCGTATCCAATACCACCAACCTCTTAATGGCTGATTTTTGAATGTTGTCCATCGCTGGGCCTGATAAAACTGGGTGCGTACAGCTTGCATAAACCTCTACAGCTCCTGCTTCAGCAAGGGCATCCGCCGCATGACAGATTGTACCAGCTGTATCAATCATATCATCAATCAAGATACACGTTTTGCCTTCAACATTTCCAATGATGTTCATGACTTCACTCGTATTCATCTTATCGACACTCCGGCGTTTATCAATAATCGCAATCGGAGTCTTCAAAAATTCAGCTAATTTCCGAGCACGAGTCACACCACCATGGTCTGGACTGACAACCACATAGTCTTTTCCAATCATCCCGCGACGTTCGAAATAGTCTGCGATCAAAGGCGCACCCATCAAGTGGTCAACAGGAATATCAAAGAAACCTTGAATTTGAGCAGCGTGCAAATCAATTGTCAACAGACGATCAACTCCAGCAACCTCAAGCATATTAGCTACCAACTTAGAAGTGATTGGTTCACGAGCCCGAGCTTTCCGGTCTTGACGAGCATAGCCGTAATACGGCATCACCACATTAATAGATTGTGCACTAGCCCGTTTCAAGGCATCTACCATAATCAAAATTTCCATAAGATTATCATTAACCGGTGAGCTAGTGGATTGCAAAATATAAACATCTTTCCCACGGATTGATTCTTCAATATTAACCTGAATTTCTCCATCAGAAAATTGACGAACCGTTGACTTTCCAAGCGGTAATCCCATTTCGCGAGACACACGTTGAGCCAATTCTTGATTTGACGACAAAGCAAAGAGCATTAAATCAGAAAATGACATGATTTCCTCCAGTAAAATCTAAAACCATATTGTACAGTCAGCACAAATTTCTCCTGTAATCATTTTATCGCTTTTTAAGCAAATATTCAAATATTAATTTATGGAAATTACAAAATCTATCCCTACCTAAATTCTCTCAAATAACCTTCGATACGCACCCGCATAGCGGGTAGTTTTTTTGTCTCGCACCTAACGGAGCGAGACGGACTGAAAGTCACATAAAAAGAAGCAGAACAAATGTTCTGCTTCAGTATAATCTTAGTTTGGATAGATATAAGTAACAGTACCTTGGGCTGTTGTTGGGTTAAACCAACCACGGTAGTTACCAATACTACGGATACCATTATAGTTAGACTCAGAGACTTGGATGCTTGTTGTAGATTGAACGGCTGTAACAACTGCTACGTGTCCATATCCACCATCATTCCAACATGCAATGGCACCAACTTGTGGTTGAGATCCTGTACGGAATCCTGCTGCTGCTGCACTTGCCGCCCATTGTCCACCATTACCCCAGTAATCACCTGCCCATGGAGCCAATATCTTCGCACCCCATGTACATTCACCAACTGGATAAGATGATGCAGATGAACTATAAGTTGGACGAGAAGTAGTTGCTACTGGTGCAGCCGCTGCTTGTGTTTGAACAGCAGGTTGAGCTGCTGCTTGAGTTTGTGCAGCCGCTGGTGTTGCAGCTGGTGTTTGAGCTGCTACCTGAACTTGTGCTTGAAGAGTTGTATTAGCAGAAGCCTTTACAGCTGCTTGTTGTTCTTTTTGTTTTGCACGATAAGCTGCTTCAGCTGCTGCCGCTGCTGCTGCTGCTTTTTCAGCTTCAGCTTTTTGTTGCAACAAAGCATTCTTTTCGTTTTCAGCAGTTGATTTTTCGGCAGCCAAGTTTAATTGTGCGACTTTCAACTCAGCTTCTTTTGTTGACAAAGCTTGCGCATCATCTTCTAATTGCTGTTTGTTTGCAATAACAGTATTGATAGCGTCGTTGTTTTCTTTTTGTTTTTGTGCAATATCTTCTTTATCACGTTTTTGCTCTTGCAACATTTTGTTGTTAGCATCTGCAATTTCATTCATAGCAGAAATACGTGAGATAGCTTCTGTCAAAGATCCAGAGCTAACAATCGCATTAATATAGCTTGTTGCAGTACCAGTTGTTTGAGCACTACGTGCTTGATTTGCAAGTGATTCTTGACGAGCAACAATATTTTTTGACAACTCATCGATCTCAGCTGACAATCGTTCAGATTCTTCATTTAAACGATCATTTTCAGCTTGAAGATTTTCTTGTTGTTTTTTAATTTCAGATACTTGTCCTTGAATTTGATCTACCTGAGCTTGTGCACTTTGTTGTTGTTGATTAATACTATTGATTTTGTTATCTTGAGCAGCAATCTTATCATCTGTTGAGTCAGCTGATACACCAGCTACGACAGCACCTTGTGATAAAGCAACTGTACTCAATAAGATTGTGGCAAATAATTTTTTCTTCATTAGATAAATTTTCCCTTTCTAATAAGACACTAACTAGTATAACAAATTTTTTTAAATTTTATATTACGCTATTGTTACATTTTTATTGCGAGTTTATAAATAAATCTTTTCAAGTAACGGCTGTAATACTATTAAGAGAAGCATATTCAAAATTAAACTTGGGACAATTTGGTAAATAATTAGTGTAATCCAGTTAAATTTTATACCGATAAAAAGAATCAAAAGAAGATTGGTTAAAATCTGAAATAATAGAATCGTTAATAAAAATGTAAAAAAACGAGTCAATCGATTGACCAAAATAATCTGATTACACCGATAAAAAATCACCTGTAATAAAGGGAAAATTAAGAAGGCAATTCCTATAGTGTGTAAAAAATACACATCAAAACAAAAACCAAAAAGGATTCCCCACCAAATACAAGCTATCTCAGAGAAATAGAGGCTCAATAACATAAAACCATATAGAAATAAAAACGAAGTGGGTTCAAGGGAGTTTAAACTAAAACGAGAAACAAGAAAAGAGATTTGCCCATCAACAAATAAAGATAAGAATAAGATTAAAGGTAAAAAATAGTACTTACGTATGACTTTCACACTACTCTCCGATCAATAGTACATAACGATTGACATCTAAATTAGCCTTTGGTTTCACACGAATTTCTTGCCCCAATTGATCAGATGCCTTTTGAGTAGAAGTCACAGTACCAAGAGGTAAGTCACTACTCTTATATTTTCCTAAACCACTTGTTGAAACGAGTGATCCTTTTTTAATTTCAACTGGATCTCCAATTTGCAACAACCGAAACTCACCTGTCTTCTCATCATAACCATATAATAAAGCAAAAATAGATTGTCCTTGACTCTCAATTTTAAACGTCAGGTGTTGTGAAGAAATAGTATCTTCGACTAATAATTTCACTTTACTAGAATTTTTCTCTATACTTTCTACCACACCAATGACGCCACCAGATGAAAGAACAAACATAGAATCAGAAATTCCATCTGAACTACCTTTATCAATAACAAATTCCTGATCCCACGAACCATAATTACGGTCAATAATCTCACTAACGACTTGTTTAGAACCCGATACAGAATTCTTGATTGACATCAAGTCCTTTAATTCTATATTTTCTGATTCCAAACGGCTAAGTTTTGACTGGTCAATATCCTTTTGATAAAGACGTGATTTTAACGAACGGTTTTCATCATTTAATTCAGATAAATTCTTTAAATCTTTTGCCTTAGATTCCACAACAACAAATGGTACCGATACGGCCTTATCAACTATAGATAATAGATCAGAAGATTTTAAAACAATCGAAGTTCTAACAGATGGAAAAAGAAATAGAATTCCTGAAACAGTTAAAACAAACACAAAACTAAAAATTTTAAAGAAACGATTCAATAACATAGACGAAACCTTCAAAAATATAAAAAATAGTTTGAGATGACATCTCAAACTTCAAAATTATACGGAGAATGGGGGATTCGAACCCCCGCGCCAGTTACCCGACCTAACGATTTAGCAAACCGTCCTCTTCAGCCTCTTGAGTAATTCTCCAAAATGGGCACGAGTGGACTCGAACCACCGACCTCACGCTTATCAGGCGTGCGCTCTAACCACCTGAGCTACGCGCCCAAGTTAAAAACTTGGTAATGAACAAATGTTCAAAGCGGGTGACGAGAATCGAACTCGCGACAACAGCTTGGAAGGCTGTAGTTTTACCACTAAACTACACCCGCTTATTATTAAAAGAAATGGCGCGAGACGGAATCGAACCGCCGACACATGGAGCTTCAATCCATTGCTCTACCAACTGAGCTACCGAGCCAAATTGCGGGAGCAGGATTTGAACCTACGACCTTCGGGTTATGAGCCCGACGAGCTACCGAGCTGCTCCATCCCGCGTTAATATTAAGGAGGATGTGGGATTCGAACCCACGCACGCTTTTACACGCCTGACGGTTTTCAAGACCGTTCCCTTCAGCCGGACTTGGGTAATCCTCCAAGATAACAATGGACCTTGTAGGACTTGAACCTACGACCACTCGGTTATGAGCCGAGAGCTCTAACCAGCTGAGCTAAAGGTCCAACAAGATCAACAATATAGCGGCGAAGGGGATCGAACCCCCGACCTCCCGGGTATGAACCGGACGCTCTAGCCAGCTGAGCTACACCGCCATAATATCGGGAAGACAGGATTCGAACCTGCGACACCTTGGTCCCAAACCAAGTACTCTACCAAGCTGAGCTACTTCCCGATCTAAAGCTACCGCTTTATGCACCCTAGAGGAGTCGAACCTCTAACCGCCTGATTCGTAGTCAGGTACTCTATCCAGTTGAGCTAAGGGTGCTCATTCCTATTCAATTATTTCATAGCCTTCCGACCATGCACCCTAGAGGAGTCGAACCTCTAACCGCCTGATTCGTAGTCAGGTACTCTATCCAGTTGAGCTAAGGGTGCTTCTTTCAACCTTTGTCTATGCCGAGGACCGGAATCGAACCGGTACGATCGTTACCAATCGCAGGATTTTAAGTCCTGTGCGTCTGCCAGTTCCGCCACCCCGGCCTCCTCAAGCGAACGACGGGATTCGAACCCGCGACCCCCACCTTGGCAAGGTGGTGTTCTACCACTGAACTACGTTCGCATTGCTTTCTTTATATAAAAAAATGCCGGCTACATGACTTGAACACGCGACCCTCTGATTACAAATCAGATGCTCTACCAACTGAGCTAAGCCGGCTCATTATTATTCTCTTATGCGGGTTAAGGGACTTGAACCCCCACGCCGTAAAGCGCCAGATCCTAAATCTGGTGCGTCTGCCAATTCCGCCAAACCCGCAAAATATGACCCGTACTGGGCTCGAACCAGTGACC
>NZ_JAPVYV010000005.1:0-121793 GCF_041432055.1 Streptococcus sp. 27098_8_186 | reverse complement strand
ACGAAATCGAATTCTAACGAATTACCGATTTCTGTCCCACTCTCTATTTTTCAATGATGACAGGGCCATCTGGTGTCCCTACAATCACTTTCGAAATCATATTCAAGAACAAACCGTGCTCTACAACGCCTACGGTGTGATCTAGTTCATTAGCCAAAGCATCCGTATCCTTGATCACCTTGAGATCCAAGTCGATGATAAAGTTGCCTTGGTCAGTGACAAAGCGCTGATCATCCGCAAGACGGAAGGCAGGATGGTAACCTTTTTGCTCAAAGTGACGGAAGAGATTTTCAGCCCCATATTGCACTACTTCCACTGGAAGTTTGAATGCCCCAAGAGTAGTGACTTGTTTAGATTCATCCACGATCCAAATGCAGTCTTTTGAATTGGTTGCGACGATCTTTTCCATGAGGAGAGCCCCACCGCCCCCTTTGATCCCGTTTAATTGAGGATCCACTTCATCTGCGCCATCCACTGTCACATCAACCACTTCGACATCGTCGATAGCCTTGAGCGGGATGCCTAAACTTTCAGCCTGATCATAGGTCACATTCGACGTTGTGACAGCTGTGATCTGCAAGCCTTCTTCTTTGATGCGACGACCCAATTCAGCCACAAAATAATAAGCAGTTGACCCTGTACCGAGACCGACAATCATGCCGTCTTTGACAAACTCAGCCGCTTTAATTCCTACCTGTTCTTTTAGGTTTACCATCATAGACCTCCTTTTATATTCTATTACAGTATAGCATATTCTGAAAGAGATTTCACTAATTATTTGAAAACCTTTCCAGTTTTAGTTCTAAAAGCAAAACCTTGCCCGTCCGCTGACTTTACGATAGAATAGAGATGAATCTACAGGAAAAGAGAAATGACATGATTACTAAAGAATTTGATACCATAGCTGCCATCTCGACCCCTCTTGGTGAGGGGGCTATCGGGATCGTCCGCTTGAGCGGGACAGACAGCTTTGCCATCGCGCAAAAGATCTTCAAAGGGAAAGATTTGACCAGCGTGGCGAGCCACACGCTCAACTACGGTCATATCGTAGATCCAGATAAGGACGAGATCCTCGATGAAGTTATGGTTGGAGCCATGCGCTCGCCGAAGACCTTTACTCGTGAAGACATTATCGAGATCAATACCCACGGCGGGATTGCAGTGACCAACGAAATCCTACAATTGGTCATCCGTGAAGGTGCTCGATTAGCTGAGCCTGGTGAGTTTACCAAGCGGGCCTTTCTGAATGGTCGGGTCGATTTAACCCAGGCCGAAGCCGTCATGGACATTATTCGCGCCAAGACCGACAAGGCTATGAACATCGCCGTTAAACAGTTGGACGGCTCTCTGTCTGACCTCATCAACAACACGCGCCAAGAGATCCTCAATACTCTGGCCCAGGTCGAAGTCAATATCGACTATCCTGAGTACGATGATGTCGAAGAAGCAACCACTGAGATCATCCGCGAAAAGACCAGTGAATTTGAAGTCCTCTTGACCAACCTTCTCAAGACTGCCCGTCGTGGCAAGATCTTGCGTGAAGGGATCTCTACTGCTATCATCGGCCGGCCAAACGTCGGCAAGTCGAGCCTCCTCAATAATCTCCTGCGCGAAGAAAAAGCCATCGTGACTGATATCGAAGGAACCACCCGGGACGTTATCGAGGAATACGTCAACATCAACGGCGTTCCTCTCAAACTAGTCGATACGGCTGGGATCCGGGAAACCGAAGATATCGTTGAGCAGATCGGTGTCGAACGTTCGAAAAAAGCCCTCAAGGAAGCCGACCTGGTCCTCCTGGTCCTCAATGCTAGCGAACCCTTGACTGATCAAGATCGCCAACTCCTTGAAATCTCTCAAGATAGCAACCGCATCATTCTCCTCAATAAGGTTGACCTCCCAGAGAAGATCGAAATCGACCAACTGCCGGAAGATCATATCAAGATTTCCGTTCTGAAAAATCAAAACATCGATCAAATTGAAGACCGGATCAACGCCCTCTTCTTCGAAAATGCTGGGCTGGTTGAGCAAGATGCGACGTATCTTTCTAACGCTCGTCACATCTCCCTCATCGAGAAAGCTGTTGAAAGTCTGCAAGCGGTCAACGAAGGCTTGGCCCTCGGTATGCCGGTAGACCTGCTTCAAGTCGACCTCACCCGCACCTGGGAAATTCTCGGAGAAATCACAGGGGATGCTGCACCAGATGAGCTCATTACCCAACTCTTCAGCCAGTTCTGTCTTGGTAAATAAATCTATTTTAAGATCCTATACTCTTAGAGACTTTCCTTAGGTGAGTACGGACGTCAGCGAACTTCGGAGAAGTTCCATGACTTAGTTTTGAATCTAACGTTTCAAAACTCCCGAGTGCTTGAAACAACAGTGTTTCAAGCACTTTTCTCACGGCGGAAACTCTCAAATATTTCTTTCAAAATAGAATTTAGTTTACAGCTATAGGATCACTCAGTTTATACAAAAGTAGAAAAACAATGTGTCCAAAATAAGAAAAATGCGTATGTGTCCAAACATACGCATTCTTTTTTGTTTTATTTTGCTTGTTCTAATCGCTCGACAGTCTGATAAGCTTGGTAGATCAGGAAGAGCCCAGTAGCATTCAAGACTGGAATCGCAATAGGCAACTCGGTCACGATTTGTGAGAAAGGTGAATTGCCAACAAAATGGAGTCCAAACCCAGCTACTAAATATCCCCAGCCTGCTAGACGTAGATCCTTGCGTCCTCTGCTTGCTTGGACAATTAGGAAGAGCCCTAGCATAACAAGTCCTGTGTAGACCCAGTGAGACATGGGCGCATTGGCCACACGACCAAGAATCCCTGACACCGTGTAAGAGAAACCTTCCGGTAGATCCTGACGAATATAGGCAAAGTCCTCCACGATCTGGAAACCAAGACCAGAGGCAATAGCCAAGAGGAAGATCGACTTGATGCGACGGACACTGAACAAATAGAGGACAAAGAAGATTGGAATCAACTTAAAGGGTTCCTCAAAGAGGGGCGCAGCGATGGCACTCTCGTACTGGTTCCAAAAGTCGCTATTTGGAGCGATTGCTTGAATCATGTCATGGAAATAGGTATTGGCAAAGCTAGACAACCAACCGGCAACAAAGCCCCCTCCTAATAAAGAAAAGATAACCGGTACCCAAGACAACTTCCACTTCTTAGCAAAATGAAAGAGAGCCCAAACAGCAGGAAGTGCATAGACCAAAAGGATGAGGGTAGAAAGTCCCACGATCCCGTACTGGCTGCCAGACATCCAGCCTTCTGTCAGCGACTGGGTCTCATAGGCTAGGCCGATAGCTAGCAAGAGTAAATAGAGAAACAAAATCGATTTGCGTTTCATAAAAGACCTTTCTAAAGTGAAATGAAAAAGGCTGGAAGCCCAGTCTTTTCTGAGTACTATCATTGTAACAGGATCAGCTTAAAAAAACAATAAACTGAGCTCTCAAATCCAGCTCCTACTTCAATACGGCTAGGATCTGACGAATCATATCCGGATCCCCATCAGGCAAAGTCACTGTTTCAGCATGATCCAAGATCCCTTGGGTAAATTGCGTCATAAACTCCTCACTATTGAGTTCATCTGCAGACTGTTGCCAGTGGCTCGGTACAGGATAGATGGTCACTGTCCCATCACCGTTGGATGCATAAGTCACATGACCTTCTGCAGAAATAGGAGTAAACAACTGACGCACATCTTTTGGATCTCGGCAAAAGTCAGAAAGCCTTGATCAGTTTTGGGACCATTCGAAACAACACAGATCTAAAACGCAGTTCTCGCACTGTTGGAGTGTCACCATGTGTTGGAACTATTCGAAACAACACAGCCAAAAGATTATTCTTTTGAGTTAAAATATGGCTATCCATAATCAGTAATGCGCACCACTAATTCGGTGCTTTTTTTGTACTTAATTTCATCTATCCCTAATTAGTCATTATATTAACTTTATTTTACTCCTTCCTCAAAAATCAATTCATTACATGGAGATATTCCATCTATTTTTAACTTGAAATTTACAAAGGAACTCGCATGCACGAGTTCCTTTAGATAGTGGATATACTCCTTTTTGTATAACATTCCTCATTTATTTTCTGTAGAGACTTTCCGCTGTGAAAAAAGTGCCTGAAACTTAATCGTTTCAGGCACTCGGAATTCTTGAGACCTTAGGCTCAAGAATTAGTCATGGAACTTCGTAGAAGTTCGCTGACGTCCGTCCTCACCTAAGGAAAGTCTCGAAAGAGGAATTTCTATTCAAATAGAAAATCCCTCATCTTCATAAATTTATGTCCCCTGCCGGAATCGAACCAGCAACTACTCCTTAGGAGGGAGTTGTTATATCCATTGAACTAAGGGGACCGATAAAAAAAGAGGCGAGATCACTCCCGCCTCCTTGTTCGTCTTAACGACGGATTTCTTTAATACGAGCTGCTTTACCTTGCAATGCACGAAGGTAGTACAATTTCGCACGACGTACTTTACCGTAACGTACTACTTCAATCTTTTCTACACGTGGAGTGTGTACTGGGAATGTACGTTCAACACCGACACCGTTAGAGATTTTACGAACAGTGTACATTTCAGTGTGTCCTTGACCTTTACGAGCGATAACAACGCCTTCAAAGATCTGGATACGTTCACGAGAGCCTTCGACAACTTTCGCGTGTACACGAACAGTGTCACCAGGACGGAATGCAGGGATATCAGTACGAAGTTGACCTTCAGTCAAGCTTTGGATTAATGGATTCATTTTATTCTCCTATCTTCGTCAATCTTGAGGGACCTCCCTCAGCGGATAAACTGTATTTTTGTGCTTCCATTACGCACAGAAACTATCATATCAGATAATTTCAGGTTTGTAAAGCTCTTTTCTCTACTTTTTCGCAACTTTTTGACCGGAATAAATGCTCCACTCTTTTGGCAGGCAATAGGCGATAGCGCAAGCAATGACGAAGAATGGCAGGTTGGCATAGCCAAAGACTTCTCCTCCGATCAAGATCGGTGCGAGCAAGGTCGTCGTCGCACTGCCAAAGACACTAGCATATCCGATAGCAGCCACGACTAAGACTGGTAAGCCCAGCATAGGAGCAAGAAAGACTCCAAGCGTAGCTCCGATCGCAAAGAGCGGGGTCACTTCTCCTCCTTGGTAACCAGCTGAAATCGTCACCACGGTAAAGAGGAGCTTCAAGATCCAGTCATAACTCTGCGCACTACCCTGATGAAAAGCCACATCAATCAGATTGGTTCCAAGTCCACTATAAGTGCCGACCTTGGTGAACTGGAGGGTCAAGAGGACCAAGCTAAGTCCAGCCCCTATAAGGGCAATCCGAATATAAGGATTAGGCAGTACTTTCGCGACTGTTTTCTTCAACCAGGAAAGGCTAACTGCAAAGAGTTTCCCAGCGAGTCCAAAAGCTAATCCAAGAAGGGCAACTTTGATCAAGGTCTCTGGTGTCCAGCTCAGCGTTTCTCTCAGTGGCACAGCAAATTTCTCCAAACCAAGGGCATGAGAGGTGAAGCTAGCCACTATTGAGGCGATGAGCGCAGGATAGAGAGCCATCAACTGCAACTCCCCAACTGTCAAGACTTCGAGAGCAAAGAAGGTTGCTGCGAGTGGCGTCTGAAAGAGCCCCGCAAAACCAGCTGCCATCCCGGTCATGAGAAAAATACGCGAAGCATCTGGAATCTTGATATGACGGGCAAAACGATGCGAAAGGGTCGCTCCGATCTGGACCGCTACACCTTCCCGACCGACCGAACCACCAAAGAGGTGGCTCATCCAGGTCGTCAGCATGATCAAAGGCACCAAGACCAAGGGGATTTTCTCCTCACGCACGTGTCCGACATCAAAGATGAGGCCCATTCCTTTTGAAGCCTTGCCACCAAAACGTTTATAAAGATAAACGATGACAAGCCCCGCTAAGGCCAGAAAAAGAATCAAGGGCCAATGCTGGCTTCGGAAATCCCCGATCAGGAGAAGACCTTGACCAAAAATCATGTCAATGGCACCGACCAAGAGACCAATGAAAAGCGCCATCCCTGTTAGGACCACATACTGTTGTGCTTTTTTCTTGATAGATAGACTAGTCACGCGCCCTCACCTCCTCTTGGAAGTCTCTCGAGCGCTTCATCATATCTTGAAACTGAGCTTGAATGGTCGCACGATACTGCTCCTCCGTCACGAGAGAGCCGACTTTCTCAAGCACCTCTCTTTCCCTTCCTTGATCGAGCACAGGTAAACCCTGCTGCTCCTTATATACTACAATCTGACCGACACAGACCATCCGTCTTTCCAGCAAGGCTACAAGCTCTTGATCGATTTGGTCAATGTCCTTACGAATCTGATCTAAATCCATGTGTCTCCTCTTTATTTTGGATATAAATCGAGGCTGTAATCCATCGATCCAGCCTCTTTGTCATTAATTTGCTTTTGCTACAAGTTCTTCTGCAAAGGCTTCTAATTTTTCAATATCTTCGTCTTCTGCAGACAAATCAACTTTGACACACTCAGAGCCTTTTTCAGCACCAGTCGCAGCGAAGCAACGGTCGAAATCATCAACTGCTTTACAGAATTCATCGTAGAAGGTATCACCTGATCCTACCACACCGTAAAGTTTGCCTTTGAGATCAAGGCCAGCCAAATCTTCGTAGAAATCTTGGATCTCATCTGGAAGCTCTCCATCACCGTAAGTATAAGTCGCTACCACTGCGATATCCGCATCAAGGAAGTCCTCCGCATCCACAGTTGTACACTCATCCACATCTACTTCGACACCAAGATCACGGAATTTGTCCGCTACGATATCAGCAATTTCTTCAGTATTTCCGGTCATACTAGCAAAAACAATCTTCGCTACAGTCATAATTTCCTCCCAAAAGCTATTTCCCGTATTATACCACTTTTTCAAGCATTTTGCACGAAACCTTTCCCGATAAGGTGAAAGAAGGGACACGTTTCAAGAAATTGGACCGATTCAACTTAATCACCCTCGTTTTCATTTAATTGATTGTTTCATTTCTTTCATCATATCCATCCATTCTACCAAAATATTGAACTTCTGTAAAACCGCTTCCACAGCTCCTAATTAGTGATAAATGCTTGCTGGATGGGCCTTTCTTATGTTAAAATTGACAGAGAAAATGAGGTAATGTATGAACGTAATGAATGAAATTCTTGAAAAGATTCAAGCTTATGACACGATTATTATCCACCGTCATCAGAATCCGGATCCGGATGCGATTGGTAGCCAGGTGGGCTTGCGGGATCTCCTGCGTGCGCACTTCCCTCAAAAGCGGGTCTTGGCAACTGGCTATGATGAACCGACCTTGACTTGGCTTGCTGAGATGGATACTGTCAGCGATGAGGATTATAATGGAGCTTTGGTGATTGTCTGTGATACGGCCAATACTCCCCGTATCGATGACAAGCGCTATACGAACGGTGATTTCCTGATCAAGATCGACCACCACCCAAATGACGATGCTTATGGAGATCTGCTCTGGGTCGATACTGAGTCTAGCTCTACCAGTGAGTTGATTGCACTTTTTGCTAAGGAATTGGAGCTCGAACTTCCTGTGAGTGCTGCGCGTCTTCTCTATGCTGGGATTGTCGGCGATACTGGTCGCTTCCTTTATCCTGCTACTTCGACTCGGACCTTTGAGATCGCTGCAACCCTTCGCAGCATTCCCTTCGATTTTACAGCACTTGCTCGTCAGATGGATACGATCAATCTCAAAACAGCTAAGCTTCAAGGCTATGTCTATGACCATCTTGAGATCGATGAACATGGTGCTGCGCGTGTGACCTTGACACAAGAGCTCTTGAAGAAATTTGATCTACGGGATTCAGAGACTGCTGCAATTGTTGGGGCACCTGGGCGAATTGATACCGTGTCTGTTTGGGCTATCTTTGTCGAGCAGGCCGACGGTCACTTCCGTGTCCGGATGCGTAGCAAACGAAAAGTGATCAACGAAATTGCCAAACGTCATAATGGTGGTGGCCATCCACTAGCTAGTGGAGCCAACTCCTACTCTCTTGAGGAAAACGACAAAATCTACAAAGAGCTACAAGAAGTGGCTCGCACGAACGAAGGCTGAGAACGGTTTCTCAGCCTTTTTATCTTGGTCATGGGGTTTTCATTTGATATTTCTTATGGTAAAATAAAGCTAATAAATTTTAAGGAGACTTATTATGGAAAAAAATCGTTTGTTTATCATTATCTCTGCTGCGGTAGCGATTCTTAGCTCTTTCTTGCCATGGGCAAGCCTGAATGCTGGTGCTTTTGGTTCATACAGCTGGAATGGCCTTCGCGGAGATGGATGGTTTGTTATTATCTTCGCAGTCGTTGCGATTGTCCTTGCTTGCTTGAACGATGTAAAAACTTCACTACCAAAAGGTTTTGCAATCGGTGTTATCGTATCTGGGGCTCTCTCAACTGTTGTAACATTGATTGATGTCTTCGGTGTGAATAAGTACGCTGCTAATTTCAATGGCTATGGCGTTTCAATGGGCTTTGGTTTGATCCTTGCTTTAATTGCAAGTATCGCTATTGTTGTGACTGGTCTCTTGGCGATGTCAGGTGGTAAAATCACTAAAGGAACATTTGAAGAACTTGCTGAATCTGGTAAAGGATTTGCCCAATCTGTTGGACGCGTAACAACTTCTACTGTAAAAACTGCTGTAGATGAAATCAAAAAAGAAACACACGAACACACTGATGGACAAGCTGATCAACCAGTGGAAGCACCAAAAGATCCAAATCAACCTGAACAATAATAAGATTAGATTCACCTTGGCTTAGCCAGGGTGATTTTTTTGATCATTAATTTAAATAAAATTAGTGAAAATACTTGTCAAGATCCTGGAAATTTGGTACACTAGCTAAGTAACAATCTATGGCTCGGAAAGAGACCATGGCAGAAAGGAAATATTGCAAAATGAAAAAAGATATCCATCCAGAATATCGCCCTGTTGTCTTCATGGACACTACTACTGGTTACAAGTTCCTCAGCGGTTCAACTAAGTACTCTAACGAAACAGTTGAATTCGAAGGTGAAACTTACCCATTGATCCGTGTTGAAATTTCATCAGACTCACACCCATTCTACACTGGACGTCAAAAGTTTACTCAAGCAGATGGACGTGTGGATCGTTTCAACAAAAAATACGGTCTCAAATAAGAACCAACACAGAACCACTTCCCTTTCGGGAGTGGTTTTTTTGATCTCTGTTCCTTTTATTGTGAACGCACAAAATAAGAGGTTAGGATGTTGATCCCAACCTCTTTTTTCATCTTAATGGAACTGCATTCCACCATCAACGATAATGGTTTGTCCTGTGATGTAGTTTGAATCTGGTCCAGCAAGGAAGCTAACCGCTGCTGCTACATCTTCTGGTTCAGAAAGACGTTTCAAAGTGATATCTTTAGCGAATGTTTGCATACCCCATTCGTCATCCTTACCTGCGTTCTTCCCAACTTCATGAGCAATGTCAAACATCATTGGAGTCTTAACAATACCTGGTGCATAAGCATTGACAGTGATGCCTGAATCTGCCAAGTCACGCGCCAAGGTTTGCGTAATCCCACGCACAGCAAATTTAGTACCACCATAGACAGTCAAATTAGGGTTACCAACGACACCAGCTTGTGAAGTTGCATTGATGATCTTCCCACCATGACCGAGTGCTTTGAACTGAGCTTGAGCTGCTTGTGCACCCCAAATCACACCACCAACGTTAATAGCAAATGTACGTGTAAATTGTTCTTCTGTAATCGTATCAAGTGGTGTAGTTGGCGCAACACCTGCATTATTTACAACAACATTCAAATCTCCAAAATGGTCAACAACTTTTTGGAAAGCTGCAGCTACTTCTGCTTGTTTAGATACATCAGCAACGACCGCAAAAGCATTTTCTGCAGACAACTCAGCAACTGCTTTTTCAGCTGTTTCAGCATTGTAGTCCAATACTCCAACCTTAAAGCCATCTTGCACCAAACGTTTTGCGATTGCAAAACCGATTCCTTGACCAGCACCTGTGACAATAGCTACTTTAGACATATGATTCCTCCTTGGTATCATCGATACCAGCAAACGTTCATATAGAACAGCAAGGGTTGACAACTAGTTTTGATGGGGTCTATTATAAATTTCCGACAAAACTATGCTAATAGTATACTCTTTTGTGAAAAACATTTCAAACTCTAGCCTATTTTTTGAAAAAAATAGTTTATTTATATGGTATTTTAATTTAGTGATAAATGAACTAAACCATGAGATAGAGTATGTCTTTTACTCACAACGGATCACTATTCTATTCTGTAAACCCTACATAAAAAGCCTTCTTTCGAAGGCTTCTCTTAAACTATTCGTTTGATTGATCCCTTTAGTCATCAGAGTCCGCAAATACTTGAGTGGCTTTGACTGCTTTCTTCCACCCCTTGTACAATTTCTCTTTGCGAGCTTCATCCATCTTTGGTTCAAAGATTTGTGCTGCTCCATGAAGAGATTTTAATTCTTCCAAGTCCTTCCAATAGCCTACTGTCAGACCTGCTAGGAAGGCTGCTCCTAAAGCCGTCGTCTCCAAGTTTTTGGCACGAGCAATCGCAATTCCAAGAATATCTGCCTGAAACTGCATTAAGTAATCATTTTTCGCTGCTCCTCCGTCTACTTTTAGGACAGGGATAGGAGTTTTGGCATCTACCTGCATGGTGTCGATGATATCGCGAACTTGATAGGCAATGGATTGAAGGGTTGCTTTGATAAAGTCTTCCTTGGTCGTTCCTCGGGTAAGTCCAAAGACAGAACCACGCGCCTCTTGATTCCAGTATGGGGCTCCAAGACCCGTAAAGGCAGGGACCACGTAGATTTCATCCTGGTTCTGGGACTTCAGAGCATAGGCTTCCGATTCAGGAGAACTGTCGATCATACGCAGACCGTCACGAAGCCATTGAATAGCACTCCCAGCGATAAAGATTGATCCTTCTAATGCATAGTAGACCTTGCCATTAATCCCATAACCAATCGTCGTCAGCAGGTTATTCTCTGATAACTGCATCTCCTCACCCGTATTCATGATGATGAAAGATCCAGTTCCATAGGTATTTTTGACCATACCAGGTTCAAAGGCCAATTGGCCAAAGAGAGCAGCCTGCTGGTCTCCTGCCATCCCAGCAATCGGTACTTGTCCACCGTAGAAATGGAAAGGCGCTGTTTTGCCATAGATTTCAGAGTTTGAACGCACCTCAGGAAGCATGGCTTTAGGAATGTTGAGAATTTCCAAAATCTCATCGTCCCATTTCAGTTCCTTGATATTGTAAAGCATGGTACGGGCTGCATTGGAATAGTCTGTCACGTGGGCAGCTCCATCCGTCAGCTTCCAGACCAACCAAGTATCAATGGTTCCAAAAAGTAATTCGCCCTTCTCCGCACGCTCTTGTGCTCCCTCTACATGGTCCAAAATCCAACGGACTTTAGTAGCTGAAAAGTAGGCATCAATGACTAAACCTGTCTTTTGGTGGAAGGTTCCTACATAGCCTTGGTTTTTAAGTTCTTCAGCCAGTGGAGCAGTTTGACGTGATTGCCAGACAATAGCATTATAAATAGGAAGGCCCGTGTTCTTATCCCAAACAACTGTCGTTTCCCGTTGATTGGTAATGCCGATCGCCTCGATTTGATTGGGCTTGATGCCACTTTCGATAAAGACCTCAGCAATCACCGACTGAACCGAGTTCCAAATCTCATTGGCATTGTGCTCCACCCAACCAGCCTGCGGAAAAATCTGAGTGAATTCCTTTTGACTAGAGCTAACTTGCTCGCCTTTTTTATTAAAAATGATGGCCCGCGAACTAGTGGTTCCCTGGTCAATCGCCATGATGAAAGTTTCTTGAGACATAAACTGCCCTCCTAGATTCGATACTTAAAAATCTTGTTCTTTCATAAACTAGTATACTCTATTTCATCTAGGATTTGTATCCATTTATTTAAGAAAATCCGGTCTATCATTTTCCTAGTACTTCCAGCTCTATCAGACCAAGCAAAAAGAGCCCTGAGGCTCTTTTAACTAGTAGTTCAAATGCTTATCAAGATTTACTTTGATCTAACCGATTTAAGAACTCCATGGTCGGACTGTCTTGGTAAAGTTCTTTGAGAGGAATCTTCTGATAGACCGCTATTTCGTCCGCAGTCACACCGTAACGAATTAATAGATCATAAATACGATTTAAATCATGACGCAATTCATCCGTTATGAGGACATTATCGCTTGTTTCTTTTGTTTTCCAATAATAAGATGGCAGCACTTCCTTGGTTTCAATTAAAATAGTTTGCAACAAAGTCCCACCATGGCTGTCCTTCTGAGAAATATCAGCCCCAAGTTCCAACATTTTCTCAAAAACCTTGAAAGACTTGTCAGCTTTTTCCTTAGACGAATACATCTCATATTGGCCATTCCAACGTTTGATCATGCGCCTACAGTCAAATACAGCTCGTCCACCCGCTGTTTGGAGGACCGGTTGACAAAATGGATTCAGCTCTGTCGGCTCTTCAATAAAGTTAAGATCTGCTCCTCTATCAATGAGTAAGTCTGCAATATCTAAATGTCCCGATTTGATAGCGACTTGAAGGAGCGACTGTCCCTGATCTCTTTTAGGTTTGTCACCCGAAACAGCATTGACTTCTTCAGGCTTTTTATCCAATATCTGACGGACTCCCTCTATATCTCCTCTTCGCAACAACTGAAAGGTTTTTTGCATGGTCTTTTCCCCTCTCATTATAGATAAAAATAACACTATGTTGATACTTTGATCCTATCTCTAGCATCTTCGTTAAACTGATTATACCATTTTATGGACTCTACATTGAAGTCCTAAAGGCTAAAGATGACAGACTCCCACCGAAAGAGATACAACTCTATTTCTCTGATTTTCGTATAGCCACTAGCCAAGAGGATACTAGAATTTCGAAACTAACCAGAAGGATAATCTGAGGAAGCGAGCTCTGAACCAGCATGAGAACAGCTAGACTATCGATCAGCATATGAGCGAGGATACAAGGAACAGCTCCTTTCGAGTACTCCTTGAGCGCTCCAAACAGGAAGGTATTCCCTAAAATCATCAGGTAAAAGATGAGATAGTTGGACGAACCTGCTGTAATCCAAGGGAGTTGATAAATAGGGATATGCCAGAGGAACCAGACAATGGAGAGAACCATCATTTTAGGTATAAAGTGCTTACTAAAGGAAAGATGATCTTGTAAAAACCAACGCCAACCGACTTCTTCTAGGCCTCCATATAATAAGGTCCAGGGGAAATAAAGGAAGAAGGCCAAGAGGGAGTTCCCAGTAAAGCGAACGTTCATAAGCAGGATGGAAATCCCATAATAGATGACGGGGATGAAGAAAGCTAGGATCCAAGATAGGGAACTTTCTTTTTGAAGAAAGACCTTTTTGAAAAATTCACCCAAGGATTTGACTTCACTCACCACAAGAGAAAAGACAGCCGCCATCATCATGGGAATCAAGTTCATTAGGATAAACAGTAGTGAGGCACCCAAACTACTCCTATCTGGGAAAAACCAAAGGATCATTTGCCCTACTAGAAATGTAGCAAGGAGGGCAGTCAGTGCATACCAACTAGCGACTGATTGTTTTGAAATCAATTTGCTCATTTTTCTTCCTTTACAGTTACATACTTCTTTCTTGCAATCCAGATTGCTAAACTAATAATAAGAATTTTACTGACGATAGATAGCCATACCTCTTCATTCACTAGAATCTGAGACAAGGAATTGATACAGGCATGGGTCATAGCACAGATCCATAAATTTTGCGTTTTATGATACAAGGCCGATAAGATAAAGCAGTTAGTTAGCAGACCTACTAGAAACGGAAACAATTGAATGACAGCTAAAGAACCATCAATGTAGAAGTAAAAAAGATGCCAGCTAAACCAGGCTAAAAAGGTGATCAAAGTAGCTGAAAGATAAGGTATTTTTTCCTGCAAAGTTGGCTGAAAGAAATAACGCCAGCCAATTTCTTCAATCCCACCAAAAAGAAGAGCCTTAAAAAAGAGCACTACTGGCAAGACCAACGATTGACTGGTGATCTTACCACCAAAGATAAAGGGGAAAAAGTCGAGCAGCAAGAAAACGAGCACTAAACAATAATTAGCTAAACTGTCTTTGACTTGAAAAAAATCTTTTAGAATTTGTTTGAAACTAGATTGATGGTAACTAATGCTTGCAAGACTGCCCCACAAAGCTGATGACAAGCCACCTACAATAATAGCGATGATCCCAAATGATGATGTAAAATCAACTTTGACTCCTCCTGCTCTTAAAAACCAAACCAGAAGGCAGACTCCTAATACTTGACCAAAGGTCCCTAACAAATACATAGATAGGGCTTGCTTTCTATTCATTCGTGATTCCTTTTTCTTTCAATTAATTTCCAGTGCTATCTACCTTAAACCCATACCTGCCAGCATTTCGTTTTAGCTTCTCCACTAGCTCTTCATTCCGCTTACTTTTTCCAAAAAAGAAGGGAACGGTCTTTCCATTTCTGAGTTCGATATAGAAAGCATAGCGAGCCCCGCCACCAGATCGTCCACGAAAAATTGCATAGGTGATTTGCTTGATCTCTTTCAGTGGGATCATTCGCCGACTGAAACACAGAGCGACATGGATATAGAAGATTCCATAGCTAATATGGAAAGGGGCAAAGAAGGGACCTCCACTACGTCTCACGATTGCCCTTCTTCTCAGGAAAAGGAGAAGACTGAAAAAAAGCAAGAAAATTAGCACATATAGGATCGGAGCACTCTCCATCATCTTTCTAAATTCTAACACGCTGTCCTTCATCCTCTACTTCATCTCAACCCATTTTTCATTATCCATGATAAAGGGCTTAGCCAGACCTTCACCTGTGTAGTCTTGATATTTGGTCTCCAAGTATTTGTAGACATCTTCCTTGGTCGCAAACTTGATGGCTTGGTAGGGCTCTTCAAAGGTCAGCTTTTCGACAAAGAGATAGCCGTCCTTGGCAGGAACCAAGACACCGACGTGACCGACAAAAAGCGTGTTACCATCTAGGTTGTCATGAACGATAACGGAAAGCATGCGGGCATTTTCATTGAACTTGAAATGAGCAAAATACTCTTCCATCTTCTTGGCATGGACTTTGACATCTGTTGTCGCTTCTGTCGGAACCCGTGAATACAGAATGTTAAAGGCTTCCTTGTCTGCCTCACCGAAGATCTTCCCTTTGTCAATCGCATCATTGTCCACGAACAAAAGTTCACTATCCGCTTTCATCTTAGGAATCTCGATGCGATTCTTCAGAAGAGTATAGCTATTGATCCGGCAGTTGGTCCCAACGAAATCGCCCTTTTTCTTGGTCCACAAGTCACTGATCTTCTCAACATTGTAGTCTGTTTTCTTGAAGGTGCTGAAGTCACCCGTCAAGCCGACCGAGCCGACAATGCTATCGTAATCTGTTACCAGACCCAAAAATTTATCTACACTGTCCTGATCCAAATAAGCAGACAAAAGAGTCCGCACTTCTTCGACACTCGCCTTGCTGTTGAGGTTGCTGTAGCTTCCCTTGTAGCGCTCCTTATCTGAACTAGATTTCTGCACAGTGGAACTTTCCTTCTTTTCCTTGGATTGCTTTTGGTTGCTACTACAAGCCGCTAAAGCAAAGATCGCCAAGGCACAGCTAGTAAGGAGCATGATTTTTTTGGATAGTTTCATAAAATGGTTCCTTCTCTATTGATTAAAATGTTTGTACTATAAATTTTTCATATCGATAATCCTTTTCCTCTATTATAGTTTAAAACTGACTTTGCTCCAACTATTTTTTACGAAATGAGAAAAGTTTATAAGTAGCAAAAAAGAGCTGGCAAACTGTCCAGCTCTTCAATATGTTAAAAAATCAAAATTAAAACTATTGTTTAATTCAACCAATCTACTTGAGCATGTTCTATTGCGTACTCAGCTTCTTCTTGAGTAAATTTTCTTTTTTTGACAAGTAATTCTAATAACTCTTCTTTCGACATGTTTCCAGGGTTTGCAATAGCTTCCACTTTTTTCACAGCTTCCTCTTTCCAATCGAAATTAACTTGTTCTATAGCATAGTCAGCCTCTTCTTGAGTAAATCGTTCAACATTTATAAGTTGCCAAACTAACATTTCTTTTGAAAAATGAAACATTTGAAGTGATTTTGCTTTTAAAAGTGCTTGCTCTTTCCAGTCTACATTAAGCTTATTTAAAGCGTATTGAGTAGCAGCCTCTGAATACCCTTCAAATCCCGTTAGATGTTGTTCAATTTTCTGTTTCGATAAATGAGATTCTTCTGACAAAGAGATAGCTTTTGCATATGCACTTGTAAATTCATTTGGTTTTTTATAATCATAATACTTCGTACTAGAACTTGAAGTAGAGTATTTTTTATAATCATAATTCTTCGTAATAGAACTTGAAGTAGAGTATTTTTTATAATCATAATACTTCGTACTAGAACTTGAAGTAGAGTATTTTTTTTTCAGAATTAGTAACTAATGATCCTGAATATGAACTTTTCCATTCATTATAACTTCTTTCATAACTATATACCATAAAAGCTATCCATCCTACAAACAATCCAAAAATTGTAAAAATAACTATCAAAAATTTTTTCATAATGAATACCTTTACTTGTTTTTCTCCAATGAAATTTTTCATCCCTCTGGAACTGCTTTCATTAGTATTATATCATGAAATAATGTTCTTTTTTATTTACTAGTATAAAAGTCTTTATGCTAGTGAATAAAAAAGTGACTGCAATCTTTCAACTGCAATCACTCGTTCATTTGTGAGATAAAAAACAAAGTATTATAAAAGATTATTTAATCTTATGTTTGTTCATCTTTTCTTCAAAGATGCCTGTCATAATCTTGCGAAGCTCTTCTCCTTCTTTTTCGGGAAGATCCCCTTGACGTTTCGCCACAGCATAGAGTTCAGGGTATTGCTTAGCTACACGCTCAACTGTCTTGGTCGTCGCATGCCCTCTGACAAAGAAAGGAATACGCTTGATCCATTCTTGCGGGACTAAAGCGAGCAACTTCTTCGCTGCTTCTTTATCAGAAATCTCAGCTGTACTCAATCCCTGGTTGATTTGTTCTTGTTCTTTTTCTGTAAAATCTTTCAATTCCATAGTAAACTCCTATTTTGTTTATCTAAGGACACATTATACACCTATGTAGAGGAATGTACAACTAAAGGATTTCGGAAAATAGCACACAAATGCATTCATTAGACATTGATTTATCCGTTCAACTCTTCCCTATAAATAACAAATCCATTTGGTTGGATGGTTAATTGTTCACCAGAGACGCTCCCCAGACTGATCAGATCTGCTTGTCCTCTTTCTAAGACAAAGTCTTTCTTAGAGTGGTTAAAGTAGGCTTTGAGAAGGTTGCCTTCATGCTGCCATTCTACTGCCACTACATCTGGCTCTACTTCTTTCAGACTCACTTTTCCATGTTGGATCAACTCTGCCACTTCTTTTCGGAGCTGTATCAAGTCCTTCATAAAGTTTAGCATATCATTGTCTGCTGACACGCGCTCCCAAGGCATGACACGGCGGCAATCTGGGTCTGGGCCACCGATGAGGGCTAGCTCCGTTCCATAATAGATACACGGCGTTCCTCGTTGCAGATATAGGAAGGAAAGAGCAGACTTGACGGACTGAAGATCACCTTTGGCCGTTGTCAGGATGCGCTCTGTATCATGGGAGTCCAAGAGGTTGAACATCACCTCAGAGATCTGCTGCCTGTAGTACATAGACTGGCTATTGA
Source organism: Streptococcus sp. 27098_8_186 (assembly GCF_041432055.1). Taxonomy (NCBI): domain Bacteria; kingdom Bacillati; phylum Bacillota; class Bacilli; order Lactobacillales; family Streptococcaceae; genus Streptococcus; species Streptococcus sp. 27098_8_186. Next base: position 103,951 of record NZ_JAPVYV010000005.1, on the reverse strand, counting down.
TCTCCCAAATGAAGCGTTGTGTCTCCTTATGCCCCCGTAGGAAATAATCCTTGATACTTTCAGAGAGTGGATAATTCATCACCGCATGAAACTCATCACCATTGAGCCAAGGTTGGGATGAATGCCAGATTTCCCCGAGAATATAGAGGTCTGGCTTCTTAGCCAAGACCGCCTTACGGAAATCTCGCCAGAATTGATGATCGATTTCATTAGCCACATCCAATCGCCAAGCATCGATGTCAAACTCTTCAATCCAGTATGTCGCCACCTTCAAGAGATAGGCCTTCACCTCTGGATTAGCCGTATTGAGCTTAGGCATATAGCCTGCAAAGGCAAAAGCATGGTAAGACAAATCGCGACTATTCCACAGATTATCTGAGGAGACAGGGAATTCTTTGATATGGAACCAGTCCTTGTAAATCGAATCTTCTCCATGTTTGACCACATCCTGCCATTGAGGTGAATCATAGCCAATATGGTTGAAGACGGCATCCAGCATGATCTTCATCCCACGCGCGTGAGCCTCTTTCCCCAGTTGGCGGAAGGTCTCTTTATCTCCAAAATGTCGATCAATTTCAAAGTAATCAATGGTATCGTACTTGTGATTGCTAGGAGATTCAAAAATCGGGCAAAGGTAGAGACCTGTAATTCCTAACTCCTGCAAGTAGTCCAAGTGATCAATGATTCCCTGTAAATCACCACCAAAGAAATCCAACATGGTAGGGGTAATTGACGCATTCCAAGGACGGACACCTTCTGGGGAAATGGCTGGATTCCCATTGGCAAAACGCTCAGGAAAAATCTGATACCAAACTGTCTGAGCCACCCAATCCGGAACAGCACACCCATCGATCTCATGGATAAAAGGAAGCTTAAAGCCATTCATGACGAAGTCCAGGTTCTCCTTGTTGTAGGCTGCCACACCTCGATCTCCGTACAAGATCTTCTCTCCCGCTGTATCCTCTAATTCAAAGAGGTACTGGATCCGGGCATGGCGGACAGAGACCGATACTTGCCAATAATCAAAGAGGTCGTCGGTCGTCACCTTGTCCATTTCCTTGGTTGCTTCATATAGATCCTCTATAAAAATAAAAGGATCCCCATAGTGCAAGACAATCCGTTTGATATCCTCTTTCTTGGTCCGGATGCGAATATGGAGCTGGCCATCCATATAAAGATAGGCGTACTCCGATTCAGGACGGTGATAAATCGCTGTTAATTCCATCTGTCCTCGTCTCCTACTTTCTCTCTCTTTTCATCATTCATCAATTTATGCAAACGATTACACAAAAACTCATTCTAGTATACTACTTTATAAAAACGTTTGCAATATCTTGTGAGATAATTTTAGACTACTCACTTTTTAAGATTGTAATGCACCCAGTATTTGGGCTTTCTCATCATCTAAATGACTGACCCTCATTCCTTACTTGTATGCCGCTTTCCAAGACTAAGCGCTTGCTCTTCTGACATCTGAACTACCTTAGAAAAATTGGTATTGCGAGGCATACTGTCCAAAGAGTACCAATAAACATCAGCACTTCCATTTCTGGCCACATAAACAACTGGAGCCAGTTGACGAGTTGGCGCTGCAGGTTCTACAGGTTGAACTGGCTGTGCAGGTACTGCTGGCTGACTCGGTTGAGGGGCTTGACTTGGTTGCGTCTCTACAGAAGGACTAGCTGGTTGTGATTGACTACTTGGTTCCGTTGGCACTAAAGATGGCTTGGCGGTTCCCTTCAGATAGTCAATGGTCGCATTCTTGGAATAATTATCCAAGGTAACGGTGGTGATCCCATAAGCATCTACCGACTCTTTGGGGCTACTTAAATTGATTGGTAGAAGGTTGCCATCTCGATCAATTCCTACATATTGCAAGGTCACCTGCCGAGGAATCAATTCATCCCCCGTGTAGACAGGCGTCACCTTATAATCCAGCCAATAATTGGGGTGGGTAGCCAGCCAGCTATCGAGCCGTTTCTCGTAGTAAAGCATACCTTCCACATTACTATCCGCTGTCCCTTTATAATTCCCCGTATTGGTCCAGGCAGTTAGAGGAACCAGATTTTTCCCTTCATTGGTCAGTCCACTAAATTGATAGCCAATCAGATGTCCTCTATGAAACAGCCAGGCCTTCTTCCCTTTGTTTCCATAAGCAATCTTATAATTATGCCAGCCAACCGGATTATAGTTGAGATGTGGTTCTCTTTTTTTCTTTGGCTCATCCTTGTCCTGAAGCTAAATATGGGCTGAGGTCGCACGACCTAAATGATCAAAATCACCTAGAACGAGCTGCTTACTGCCATTAAAAGGCAGTAAATGAAGACTCTGGTAATCGAGGCCCGTTTGCTGGGCTTGAACCCCTTGAACAACGGCCAAGGACATAAATACCGAGACCATCGCAACAATAACATTTTTCAAAAAGCGTTTTGTAACCATGATTGAAACTCCCACATTTCTATCTAGTGATATTATAGCATAAAAAGCGGTTACAAACATAGAAGATAGGCAATTTCTTCTCCTATGTCAATTAGATTTTTTAATGAGTTTATTTTTACTTTAATATTCTTTAGTATTTAAAATAAGGACTATTATTTTAATACATAAAATAATACACAACTATTCTAAAGCAACTTATATTCATACCACTCTTCATCTACTTTCTGAAATCCCAAAGCTAAAAACATTCTTTGACTTTGAGTATTAAAAGGATAAATTTGAGCAGTTACTTTAACCATTTTTTTCTCTTTGGCCAGCTGTATCATTTCAGAAATACACCGTCTTCCGATCTGTAAATTCTGATACTCTTTGCTGATCACTATAGAAAGCTCTGAATTATCTTGAAGTGTCACATCTCCAACTAACACTCCCTCATATTGGATATAATAGCAAGAACCGTGTGAAGTTAGGTAATCATACATTTTATGAAGTTTTTTTAGATCGTAAATCTGATTAGTATTATCCACTTGTTTGCAAACCTCACTATCTTGATACCAAAGAAGGGAAATGTCATCATTCATATAATAAGGAATAAGAGTGATCTGTTCGTCTACTATTCTATTCATCATGACTTGTTCTTATTTCTATTTAGATGTTTCTTCCGAAACTTCAATATTCCCCATCAACCAATTGGACATCTTTTTGCCCTTGTTTTTATAAGGGTTGGGAGGAAACAAGGTGAAAGGGGGGATGCTGGCATCTGGGAAGAATAGTTCTACGCTTATCGTTCGCTCTCGATTATGATTGACGTAGGCTGTAAAATAGATATGGTAATGTCCACTCATATCACCACCATTATCATACTCTCCTCTAGCAGTATTTGGTAAGAGCGTTACAGATTCTATGTCCTGCCTTTGCTTCTTCTCTTCTTTTCTTAGAGGACGAGGAAGGGCAAAACGATCGCCATGACTCTGACTCATTTCTTGTAAACGGCTCAGTTTCTTTAATTGTTTTCGGTCTGGTTTATCTAAAATTTCGGTAAATAAGCTATAGGCACTAGTGTAGAGACCCAATTGGTCATAGAGATCAACTAAGACTTTCTTAGCTTCTAAATCATCAGACTTAGCTAATTCATCAGCCAAACCATAGAGTGCCGCAACACTGGAAGAATTTCCATCTTGTTCCAGGTATTGCTTTTTTAAAGCAATATACTTTTCTAGAAATGGATTCATGGGACTACCTTTCTAATGGAATATAAAAACCTTAACAAATAGTCACTAAGACATTCCCCTTGTGGTTTAAGATTTCCTTGTAAAAGTCTTTCATTTTGACAAAACAGGTTAAAATATCATCCTTGATTTCTTCCTCTTCCTCAAGATAATCCCAAATATCAGGATACAAGTCAGCTTTCTTGCATGCTTCCATACTAAAGTCTTTCAAAGCCTTGTCCATATCAAATTCTTCTAAAGCTTGACTGATAGCCGCAATTCTCGATTTTTCAGTATAGGCGATATATTCAGATACATCCTCTAGAGGAGTCACCCCTAAAACAGCTTCTCTCAAGGGATTGTCATCCAATAATTCTGAACTACTAAATCCTGTCATAACAAAGAGAAGAGCATCCCACATTTTGTCGATATCTATTATGATATCATGAGTGTCAGAGGAGTCCTCAGCAAAGTCTAACAAGTCATCTTCTTGGTTAGAAAGAGCTTTGATTTGTTCTAATTCATTGTCTGGTAAATATTGATAATTGGCAATCATTCCCATGATTTTTCTCCTTTGAATCTTGTAGGATAATACTGATATTTCTAGCTCTATTTCTATAGAAAATGCTATAATGGAGCTAAGAAATTGTTTTATTGAATGTTAAATAGAGGGAATAGTCATGTTCACTAGTATTGTTTTAGGGTTTTATGCTCTTTTCTTTCTATCCTTATCCTTTACTATCTATCTCTATATCAGACTCATAGTTGCGGTCAGACAAGGGAAAGATGTCCCAAAATGGATCTATAAACTTGGCCATGCCATTCAAGGTAGAATTCACGTTGACTATGAAGAAATCACTGATGCCAATGCCATTAAAGAGGTTCATTGGTTCTTGCTGATCTATGTAATCGTAAATCTACTGGTATTGGCTGTCTTCTACTATCATGGTAATAGCTTTCCTCAAGCCATTTATGAATGTTTGAAAAAACAATTTTTTATCGTACTTGTTAGTATGGTTTTAAAAAGTCTTGGTAAATTTGTTGTACTGGCTATAAGCAAAAACTTTCATAACAGTCATGTCTATGCAGCAACCAACGCTTTTGTCGGGACAGCTTTTTTAACGAGTTATGTTTTTATGTTTTGCATCATGATGAGTGGCCTTCCAGCTCAACCTGTTCCAGTATCCATTCAAGATACCACTGTCATTATCGGTGAGACCAAGGCTTCCGAGCTTTTAGACCAAGGCTTTACCTTTGGAGATAAAGGCGCAGAGAGTTCCATCCCCAATCCCAAAAACGACCACTTCTACTACGGTCAGCTTCTTGAAGTCAAGCGGGATAATCAGTCCTATGGCTATATGAGCCTTACTCCTACAGGAAAAGATACTGATCAACTCAAAAACTGCGTCATCACCTATTACAGAACACCTAAGGATAGCAAGCAACTAGAAAAAATTTCCATCAATCATGTCAAGCTAGCAAATCTCAAGCTCCAAGATTTTCAAACACGAAAATTAATCGATATCTTTGAAGTCAATCCAGCTGATTATAACGTCTCTGATAAAGATACCAACTTTATCCTAACCATCCAAACAGCAGATTACGACCTCTGGAAAAGATACCGGATTGAATCCAAGTTCAATTCAGATGGTTCGATTGATAGCTATGGAGTCAGAGCCCAGCATAGCATGTGGGAATGATTCACCATTTCTCCCTTTATCACATAAGCATTAAACAGGAAAAATATCGTCGACAAGTTTATAGGTTTCGATGAATCGAAGGCCAGAGGAACCTTTATCTCTAGTGATTTCTTCATAAATATCTTCTAAATTTTGGGCAGGTGCCAACATCCAAAGACTAAAAGGTCTAAGTTTCACCTGTCCAATTTTTTCAATATTTTCTAATAATTGCCCTAAATCTTTGTGATTGAACCAGCAATCTGTAACGAGAGCAAACTTTGTATTGTCCATCTTACAGGAGATTTGACTGGTCAAAAAATCATCGATGGAGGGCTTTTTGGTTTGTAAGAGGCGTGTGCAAGCCAAATGATACTCAAGCTTTCTAGGACTCTGCTCAACCATAGATACAAAGACAAGACCATACTCATCTTGGAACTTAACAGTAAGGAGATCTCCTTCTTCAAAATAAGGTTTACGTTTAGTTTTAGCTTTAGTGACCTTTAGAGGTCTAGGATTTTCAGTTTGCAAATGGATAGCAAGTTTATCCAAGACCTTTTGCCTTTGCTTCAAAGCCTTTGAATCTATTTCCAACCAAAATGGATCAGCCCCTTTTTTGATAAGCTCCAAGGTTTTATCTCTGATATCGTCTGTCAGGTGACCAATCTTCCACAGTGAGTAGGCAAGAGCAGTCCAATAAATTTCTGTAAAAAAGTCTGTTTGACAGTAATCTTTCTCTGCATCGAGGATATCCTTGATAATATTGGCTACATGATCACCATCTCTATAGCGACCAACTACCTCATTGTAAATGTCATACCCTTGATCACTGTCAATGATTTTAACGCCATCAATTGCCATTCTCAACTCCTAATGCTCAATCGACATCTTATTGATAAATCTCAAAGCTTATTTAATCTTATGCTTGTTCATTTTCTCTTGGAAAATATCTGTAAGAATTTGTTGCAATTCTTGAGCTTCCTTTTCAGGAAGTTGGCCTTCTTATTCAGCTACTGTATACAACTCCGGATACTCGAGCGATACTCTCTTAACAGTACGTGTAATGGCATGTTTTCTAACAAAAAATGGACCGTTTAATCATATCTTGAGGAATTAATGCGATAATCTTATTTTACAAGATAGGTTTTCCTGATTTCCATTTTCATGATAGATATTTCTCCTTAAGAAGCTAGATAGTGCTAAATGTTTCTCTTTACTGCTCAATCCGTCTACTCAAGCAGTGGCATACACTCACAAAGAACTTTGGTTGACTATTGAATATCTTCCATTGCTTCTTTCACATATTCTTCGACATCTTCAATCTCTACAAACAGCGGGTCTAAGTGGCATAAGAAGTGCCAATCTTCGGTGCCGCGTTTTCTGTAGAGAATCGCTTCGCCGTCTTCACTTCCGAAAAAGCTTCTGTCAACTTCATACCCTTTGTTTTCTAGGAATGCTTTTGCCTTGCGGAAGTTTGCTTCTCGTGCTTCGACATAAGCTTTCACTTCATCGTTATTCACGACATAAGCATCTACTTTTGTAGCTCCTTCGATCATTTTATCGTTTTTAACGGATAGATTCGAAATTTCTTTCCAAATAATGTCCACATTTTCCTCAGAATTAAACGAAAATCTAGATAAAGGGACAATATTTCCATTGAAGAAAATCTCCATATAATCCGGTAGATTTTTTGGATTAAAATACTCCACATCAAAACTATCTTCTTTTTCTAAAGTATATCCCGGGATTTGCGCTACAAAGGCTCTTCCCTCTTCTAAAGAATCAAACACGACTAAATCTTTTGAATAATTGTTTTGGTAAAATTCTAATAGATACATCATTAATCCTTTCAATATTTAGATAGAAGATAGTTTTTTAGCAAACTAATATACTCAACACGTGAGGATAGAGATTCAAGCATTATTTTTACTAAATAGGATTGATTGCTAAAAATTTCACCAGCTTACCTCCTCTTGTCTCATCCTCAATTATAACACGTTTCCACTCACATATCAGATATTTATTATTGGACCAAATAACCTTTTGAAATAGAAAACAAGCTCACCAATTCATCAAGTCTATATTTTTTATGAGATTCTTCATTAATGCTAAAAGATTTACAGTTTAAATTTTATTAAAAATCCTTGTTTATGACCTTACGTCATGATGTATAATAGGTATGAGGAGGTGGGTAATGATGGCTAAATATAGAGCAATTCCGGAAGGATTTATGACAGTGGGGGAACTTGCTAAGAAAATGGGCATTACCATCCGTACTCTACAATATTACGATAAAGAGGGGCTACTTTCCCCATCGGCAGAAAGTGAGGGAGGTCGCAGGCTTTATACCGATAAAGATATAGTGCTACTCCATCAGATTCTATCATTAAAATCATTAGGCTTTTCTCTCAAGGATATAAAGGGGCGTTTGATCTCTTTGAAAACACCTGATGATGTTGCCAATGCTCTTACAGAGCAAGCAGATATTCTTCGTAAAAATATTGAACAACTTAAGGATTCTTTAGTCGCAATAGAGCAGTTAAAGGCAGAAGTTTTACAAATACAGACGGTCAATTTTAAGAAGTATGCAGACATTATTGTCAATCTTCAGATGAAGAATGACTCCTACTCTCTCATTAAGCGCTTTGATGATGATACGCTCGACCAGATACGCAGTCGATTTGACAAGAAAAGCGGGCAAGATTTTATGGATAGGTTGAACCGCCTAAGTGATCAAATCGTGGAGCTTCAGAAAGAAAACGTACCAGCTGAAAGCGAACAATGCCAACAGGTTGTGCAAGAATACTGGAGCTTGATTACGGAGTTTACAAATGGTGATATGAGCATGCTTCCGAAGTTGATGGATATAGGGAATATCGATACCGCCTCAAACGCTTGGGAAGAAAAGCAAAAAATCGTTAATGATTATTTAGGGCCTGCTTTACAAGTCTATTTTTCAAGGCTTGGAACAAATCCCTTTGAGGAGGTAGAACCATGAAAGACGCAATAGAGCTTTCTGGATTAAAGAAAAGTTATGGTAGCAATATGGTTCTTAGAGGTCTCGATTTTCAAATCAAACAAGGAGAAATCTTTGCTCTGCTCGGAGTGAACGGAGCTGGTAAAACAACCACGCTTGAATGTATCGAAGGTCTGAGAAAATATGATGAAGGCACTATAATTGTAAACGGGAAAACCGGAATTCAACTACAGTCCTCCTCTCTACCCATCCACATCAAACCGATGGAAGCCATAAAGCTCTTTGCAAAATGGAATCATACATACATTGATGATGCTATGCTAAAGGCCCTTGGCATAAAAGAAATGAAGGAGTCGCAATACATAGAATTATCCACCGGTCAAAAAAGAAGATTACATCTTGCTCTTGCACTTATCAGTAATCCGGATATTATTTTTCTCGATGAACCGACAGCGGGACTTGATGTTGAAGGAAGACTATCCCTCCATGAACAAATCCGAAAGCTCAAATCACAGGGCAAGACAATTGTTTTGGCAAGCCACGATATGGCCGAAGTTGAAACCTTATGTGACCGCATTGCTATTTTGAATAGTGGAAAGATTGTCTTTTGTGGTACTCCTTCAGAACTGACAGACAGGTTGGGAAGAAAATATTTCATCCATTTAAAGACCCAGGACGGAGAGAAATCTTTTGAAACAGATACGATCGAGGACACTTTGATTTCATTATTGGAAGAATGCAAACATAAACATATCCAAATACTGGATATTAAGGTGGATCGTGGCACACTGGAGCAGCATTTCATTGAAATGGCAAGGAGGGGATCGGAATGAATGGTTTTTTATATAGCCTAGCATTACAGTGGAAATTGGACATACGAAGTAAGTCTCTCCTGGTTACTTACTATATTGTACCGCTTATTTTCTTTCTTCTCATGGGTGGTATTTTTACTTCCGTTATACCTGATATGGAAAGCACACTCATACAGTCAATGATTGTCATGAGTGTTTCCATGGGGGCCTTTCTCGGCTTACCGCCTTCCTTGATTGAAACATACGGAAGCGACATAAAAAAGATTTATAAAGCAAATGGTGTGCCTATTCACTTAGGATTAGTGACCATGGTTCTCTCTGCCTTTGTTCATTTGATAATGACTTGCATGGTGATCCTACTACTTGCTCCAATTTTATTTAAAGCAAGTCTACCAAATCAACTTCCCCTATTCTTTCTCGCACTGGCCATCTACATTTTCTTATCTTTGAGTATCGGAAGTATACTGGGCCTTACTGTAAAAAATCAAGCAAAGCTTACCATGATAGCGCAACTTGTCTTTTTACCCTCAATTATGCTCTCAGGAATCATGTTTCCTAGCATCTTACTACCTGATTTTCTTCAAGCAATCGGGCGTCTTTTCCCCGCTTCTTGGGGATTCCGATTGATGCTAGATCATGGCTTTGGTCTTGAAAATCTTTGGTATCTGATTCTTGTATCCTGTATCTCAGTAATGACTTGTATCCTCCTCTTGAATCAGCAAAAATCTAACTAGGTACCTGAATAAATCCATAGCACAACATTAACTTTTAAGCAAAAGCGACGAGATTGTTACTTATCTCGTCGCTTTGCCGTTTTTAATTGTCTTTATCTAATCTCTGTTATGTTATTGAAACTTCTTGCTCCCATCGTCTGAGGACATCCTTTAAAGGATCATCTAGATAGGTATAGGCCTTTTTCTTAATCCAATCAGGTATACCATAAGCAGCCTCTGCTATACTTCCTGTGATGGCAGCAAGAGTGTCACTATCTCCGCCGAGAGAAATAGCATTTCTGATAGCATCTTCGAAGTCTGTACTTTCAAGAAAGGCAATGATGGCCTGAGGTACCGTATCCTGGCAAGTTTCATTGAAACGATAAGTAGGACGAATTTCATCTAGTGTTTGAGAAAGATTATATCCATACTCTTGCTCTATGTATTCCTTGATGAGTCTCTTGCACTCTGTAGGGTTATCGTTGATCGGTTTTCCATAGTCGCCACTGTAACCTCCAAAGTAATAACGACACATAAAGATAGCATCAGACGTCGCCATAGCACCCTTGACCCCCTCTGGATGGTTATGAGTCACTTCTGCAGAAAGTTGTGCAAGAGTTCTTCTGGACGGCCAGGCTCCTGTTCTGGCACAGAAACCACAATCTATGACCCAAGCACAAGGAGAAACACGCATGGCAGAGCCATTGCCAAAGCTATTATAAGGTTCTCGATCGTCGCCATCAACCCAATTTCCAAATCTTGCACCGTAACCTGCATCGGGATACATCCTGCCATATTTCTTCATGGCATCAATAAAGTCATCTTTCTGACCACCGTTCATGATGGCTTCAGCAACCGCACAGGTCATCACCGTATCGTCCGTGAAAAAACAATCCTCACGAAATAATGGAAAGTCTTTCGTTTTAATATTGCTCCATTCGTAAACAGAACCTACAATGTCTCCTACTATTGCTCCTAGCATAAGATTCCTCCTTACAGCATATCAGATTTCCAATGGATCACTCTTTAAAAATGGCTCAACCAAATCAATCCATTCTTGAGGCAGGTAAGCTGATAAATAGCCATGGTTATAGCCCTTTGCTTCATACAGGATCGTGTTGGGATGTAGCTGATGAAATAATTTCGCTGATGCTTTCACACAGTTCAATTCTTTTTCACCGTAGATATACAGAACCTGCGCCTTGCTAGCAGAAATTGTGTCCTTGAGCCTGTATCGCCCCATATAGGTTTTGTAAATGGTCACCAATGTTTTGATAGGTGTCCTTGGCAGATCCTCTAAATAATATGCTTTTATTTCCTCTGGATAAGCCAGTTTAGGATAGATTTTGTCCATCATGCTTAACTGGAGTTTACAAGCAAATTTACTAAACATCAGTTTACCAAATAGAGCTACTAGAAAGATGCTGATTTTAGCTAACCCTGGCTGAGGAATACAGAGGCTTCCGTCTATGATGGCCTTCTCAGCTATCTCGCTATCTAAGGATAAAAGTTCCATGGCAATTTGACCACCAAGAGAAACACCACCGATCGCAAACACCTTCCCACCACAGTTTGCTTTGATATAGTCTAGGATCTCCAAAGCAGAATCTTCCGTAGAAACATAATCGAGTTGATATTCTTCGCCGTGGCCATTCAAAGTGGGTAGAATAACACGGTAGTCTTCTGACAAAATCCGCGCTTGACGAAGATAATTCCACCAAGAACTACCACCGCCATGTATCAGTAAGATAGAAGGCGAATTTCTATCACCAAATTCATGGAATTTCATGTTTAAACTCCTTACTGTGGGATTTTCACTAGAAACATCCTTGTTAAATCATTTTTTACAAGCTGTGATACTGCCTCAACATCTGATGCTAGCAAACATCTATATTATAGAACGAAAAGTGACAAGTCTGGCTTTGTTATTATATTGTTGAGCAAATTTATTACTCTAAGAAATGTAAAAACCTACCGACAAGTCTTCATCAGATTCATGTGGTTTCCAAGCTACATTAAAACCGTATCTATCGCTCCAATCTGGATGCCAGTCGTTATAATATGGGACACGGCTGTATTTGCCAAGTGTCACTTCATCCTCCTCTGATGATTCCTGACAGGTTATCCCAAACTGGATACCATCAAGTTCCCAGGAATTTCCCCAAACATATTCATCAGAAATGACATCAACCCAGCGGGAAGCGTCAATCTCAAAGTCAGTACATAACTTCAACGATTGGAAAGTACTATAGTGCATATTGTAAGGTTTGATATGTATAGCGCAGTCAACGTGATACTTTTCATAATTGGTATTCAATAGGACAACCTTCATTGGAATGGGAACGCCATTCAGTTCCAACCACCAGTATCCAAGTTTATTGTGCAAAATATCAAAATATTCGTCTGCTGCTACTGATTTAGAAAAATTATCTATTTGCAAACATCGACCTGATCTTAATAATTCCGCAACAATCTCTTTTGCTTTCTCTTTATCAAAATCAGAATAACGCTTAATCACATGCTTTAACTTGTCAATTGGATATGAGAGGTCTTTTTGCGAAGCCTGATATACCTTCACAACTTGAGCAATCTTCTCAACGTTGTTGATTCCAACAGGAACAACTACAAAATGGTCTTCCCTGATTGATTCATCCTCACAAATATAGATGTACTCCTCACCAAACTCTGAAAAAGTGACTGATGCAACTCTGTAAACTGTATCTGATGAATTTGAATCACTTTCTTGATCAGTAATCCCCTTTTCTTTACTATCTAAATCTATCCACTTATAGAAAGTATAACGATTTGGATTCTCATCCTCACCGAATACCATCAAGCTATGACACTTTGGACATTGCCAGACATAGTATGAAGCATCAGAAATATCATAATAATCAATCTTATTATTTTCATCTGCGGTATCCGTTATCTCTTCCCATAACTCATCCGAGAATACCGAAAAAGCATTCGGGTCTGGGGCAGCATGGTCATTCATTGGATATCCGCATTGACAAGTCTACTTACCCATAATAAAACTCCTGCAGCTAGTAACAAATCATACCGTTTATCGTTTTAGCCTATTATACCACGAAACAACACAAAAAACTGCAACCTTTCGATTGCAGTTTCCTACAAGTCAACTTCTCTTCCTTCAAGGAAAGTTACAGGAATCTGCCCACTTCCTGAGATTGTGATGTTGTCGAGAAATTGGCACATGATATTCCTGTCAAAATGACTACTCAACTTGACCAAAATCCTATCCAGTTTACCATCTCTACAATCCTATATCAGTCGGTAAAAGGCAGCACCACACTAGGCAGTTCGCTGTTGCCGTATCGTTTCGTCGTAAACTCCTTACTCTACGACAGCTATCCCATGGGCAGAACATTTGCTTCTACTTCGCTGATGTCTCAGATCGTACAAGCAGTGATACGGCCTCAACATGTGCTGACGTTAGCTTCCTATACTGTGAAACGAAACAAAGGGGGGGTGAGTATTTGAATTAAACTTTTAAACGTAACCTAAATTATTTAATTCTTCTATTTAAATCTTCCATTACAGGGTTGAAATCAAAGGTACGTCGACAATCTGAACAACTATAAAAAGGTAAGTAGGTAGTTGAATTAATATTTAGATATAAGTCTCCCAAATAGTATTGATTCACCTGTCCCTGGTTCTCACTGCGCTTCTTGGTAAGGAAATCAACCGTATAGGTTTTCTGTAAGAGGGCATCTCCCATGTACTTCTCATTTTGAAGCATCCTTTGAATGGTAGTGGGATACCAGTTAGCTTTCCCATTCCATCCTGGAACTCCTTCTTCTTTTAGACTTCTCGCTATACTTTCTGGTGTTTCTCCTTGTAAAAAATCCCGAAAGATTTGTCTGACAATCTTGGCTTGCTGCGGATTGATGACGAGGTTCCCGTCCTCTCACTTATCGTAGCCTACAAACTTGGTTGTGTTAACTCTTATTTCGCCCCGTTCGAACTTCTTTCGAATCCCCCAGGTCGCATTCTCTGAAATAGAACGGGATTCATCTTGGGCCAAGGAAGAAAGAATAGTCAAGAGCACCTCTCCTTTGGCATCTAGACTGTCAATATTCTCCTTTTCAAAAGTGACCCCGATTCCTAGTTCTTTTAACTCCCGAACATATTTTAAGCAGTCCAGCGTGTTTCTGGAAAAACGGCTAATGAACTTCACAAGGTACACCAAACTTTTTCCTCACTACCATCAGCAAACTTGGCAATGCGATAGGGAGCACGTGGCTTCCGTTTGTAAATCAGGTCTACATCTTCCTGAGTCGGCTCACCGTTTGGCCAAAAGTTTTTGTAGCGGATAAACAAATCCGCATAGGCAGACTCATCTTTCTTTTCTAGGAAATCAAGGAAATAAGGCGACTTGGCTGAGATATGGTTAATCATGAAATCAAACATGAGGTAGTAGTCTTGACTGAGTGCCTCAATATCGCTCCAATCTCCAAAAGCCTCATCAACCTTGCTATAGTCCATGGGTGCAAACCCGCGGTCGCCTGACGATGGAAAGAAGGGAAGAATGTGGACACCACCGACCACATCTTTCAAAGGGCCTTCTAAGACCTACTTCAAGTCTTTCAGACTTTTTCCAAGACTGTCTGAATAGGTAATTAACATTGCTTAATTTTTTACTTTCATAACTTGCTCTATTTACCTTCCTCAAAGCGTTTATAGACTGCTATAAATTCCTCAGCAATCGTTCGAAAACCTTCTGCACTCATTAACTGATCCTCAGCGTGCATCAGAAGTAGACCTGTTTGGCTTAATTCCCCATTCATATCTTTTGTCAAAAGTGAGTGGTGAGCATTGTGTCCCTGTACAAATGCTTCTTCGCCTTGTTTAATTCTATCTTTAGCCTGCTCGAATTCACCCTGCCTAGCCAATTGAATAGCATCGATGTACATAGATTTTGCTGTTCCTACATAGGTGATAATTTGAAAACACACTTCGAGTACTTTTTCGTCCATTTTAATACCTCTCTTACCAATCTTCGTCTTCTAAATCGCTTGTTTCTTGTATTTCAGCTTGTAAATCTTGTTTATCCATCTGTTTAATAAACGGATAATAAACAAAGAAAGACATAACCAAAATAAGTGTTTGCAACAAGGCTGTTTTCCAACCACCGATGATAAATCCTGAAATAATTGGAGGACAAGTCCACGGAACTTGAACGGCACCATACATAGGTGTCAGTCCAAAATAAATCGCTGAATACTGGATGATACAAGATAAAATAGGCGTTAATATAAAGGGAATTGCTAAAACTGGATTCATTACAATCGGCAAACCAAAGAGCACCGGCTCATTGATATTAAAGATGGCTGGAACCATTTCAAGACGTCCAAGAATTTTTAGTTGTTTTGATTTTGCAAATGCAATCATGTAAACTACCAAACCAATCGTAATCCCGGCACCTGTAACATTGATAAATTGATCAAAAAATTGAATCGTCACAATATGACCACCATTGGCTAGATTTAATTCAAGGCCCTTATCTAAAATGGCTTGGTTTTCCAAAGCATTCGCCTGTAGCAAGCCACTCATGATGCCACCAACTACAGTTGAGCCGTGCACCCCAAACATCCATAAGAATGGTACAAGGAAACACATAAGCACCGCACCAAACAATGAGTCAGTCAAGCCTTGCATTGGTGTTTGAATAAGATTATAAATCACTTCAATCGTTGTGAACTTAAACAATTGTTCAACAAGTCCGACAAAGATCGTTGCCGCTGTGATGATAACAGTAGCAGGAATCAAGGCTGAAAATGCGTTGGCTACACCAGTTGGTACGCCATCTGGCATTTTGATTTTGATATTTTTCTTCAAAAACCAAGAATAGCTTGCTCCTACAATCAAACCAACGATAATGGCACCGATCATCCCTTTCCCGGAAGTCCAATCCTTCAGAATAATGTTACCAACTACATCCCCATTTTTAGAAATCAAACTGGAAGGCTGGATTAGCAAGAAAACTGCTAGGGCAATGACACCTGCCCCAAGTGGCTCCTGTTTTTCTAGCTTAGCATAGGTATACGCAATCCCAATGACTGTTACAATCGCACTGATATTAAAGGTTGCACCAATTGCTTGATTGAGGACAGGGGTAATACCACTAGTTTCTAACATCGTTGCTAGAGCTGGAACTGGAAGATTGGCCAAGATAAGAAAGATGGAGCCAACAATCAACAATGGCATAGAGAAAACAATACCATCTTTTATCGCTGTTACACCTTTGGTATTGACAAAGGCCATCATCCTATCAACAAACTTTTTAATCAGTTTATCCTTCATCATCTTCTCCTTATTTTTTCATCATGTAAGCTTGTTTAAGAACTGCCATACCGTTTGCAGTGCCATAATCAGCCATTGCAATCACTTCTACAGGAACATTGTGAGAAGCACAAATTTCTTTTGCTTTTTCAAGTTGGAAACCAACCTGTGGGCCTAATAGAGCCACATCAATATCTCCAACTCTTTGTTCCAATTCACTGATGGAATAAGCTGCAATTGTTGCATCTTTCCCTTTTTTCTGAGCCGCTTCTTTCATACGCTCAACCAAAATACTTGTTGACATACCTGCTGCACAAAACAATCCAATATTCATTTTAATTACTCCTTATAATTCGTTTCCATTTGATGTAATCACTTTTTGATACCATGTAAAGGAATCTTTCTTCATTCGTTGCAAAGTTCCTTCGCCATTATTATTCTTATCGACATAGATAAAGCCATAACGCTTCTCCATTTCACCTGTACCAGCACTAACAATATCGATACAGCCCCAAGGGGTATAACCAATGACATTTACGCCATCTTCTTCAATCGCTAACATCATTTGTTCAATGTGTTGTTTGAGGTAATCAATGCGGTAAGAATCATGGATTCCATCAGGCTCTACCTTATCATAAGCACCGAATCCGTTTTCAACTATAAAAAGCGGACAGTGATAGCGATCGTATAAAAGATTTAAGCTATAGCGTAATCCCTCAGGGTCAATCTGCCAACCCCAATCGCTTGATTCAATATAGGGATTTTTCTTAGTATAAACATCTTTGAAAAGTTCTTCTGTTTCCTCAGATGCTGTAGCAGTTACTGTATCACTCATATAGTAACTCAAGCCAATATAATCTACACAACCTTCTTTTAGAGTTTCTAGATCTTCTGGTAAAATATCCAGTTTGATATTATTTTTTCGACAAAAGGCCTCGATATAGTAAGGACGCTCTCCAAAAACATGAAGATCTCCATAGTGAAATAAACGATGCTCCATTGCCTTCTGGCTAGCAAGTATATCTTTTGTATCACATGTATTCGGATAAAATGGTACCATTGCCAGCATACAACCAATTTTGAAATTTTTATTGATTTCCCGACCCAATTGTATAACTTTTGCAGAAGCCACTGACTGATAATGGATAACCTGCTGTAGTACCTCAACTGGATTTTCATCTTCTTGATAAATGACACCAGAATTAGTCCATGAGCACCAAGGAACATTAATTGCACCTTGATTATTGATCTCGTTAAAGGTCATCCAATACTTAACTTTGTCCTTATATCGTTCCATGACGACTTCCGCAAAACGAACAAAGAAATCAATCAACTTGCGATTACGCCAAGCACCATACTTAGTAACTAGATGATAGGGCATTTCAAAGTGACTGAGTGTGATGACCGGTTCAATTTGATGAGCTAGCAGCTGATCAAATAAATCATCATAAAATTTCAACCCTTCTTCGTTAGGTTCTTCTTCATCTCCATTTGGGAAGATACGAGTCCAGGCAATCGAAGTTCGAAAACACTTAAATCCCATCTCAGCGAATAATTGTATATCGTCCTTATAGGTTCTGTAAAAATCTATTGCATCATGATTCGGATAATATTCGTCAGGTAAGACGCCATCAGTAATCTGTCGAGAGTGACTAGCACTTCCAACCGTCATCACATCGGCTATCGAAATGCCTTTTCCACCTTTATCATACCCTCCTTCAATTTGGTGAGCAGCAACTGCCCCACCCCATAAAAAGCCTTCTGGTATTTTTGCCATTTTACCAATCCTTTCTGTATTTTGTACTAGCGCTATGAACAAGTCTATTTTACGACATACTGTACCTGCTGACAATAGATATTGAGATAGAAAATAAATGTACAGTCGAACAATATTTGTTACATAAAAAAAACAAGAGTTTTCACTCCTATTTTTTTAAATAAACTTGGTAACGTAAGGATTCTAAAAAATAGACAACTGGAATCTGAGTGGTCAAATTAGTGGAACGTAGCGAGGAATCTGCGTAGGCAACTGGCATAAAGTAGGATAAATTTATATCCGATAGCTGTGATAAAGTGGAAATATCTGTATTTGTCAGACTAACAATCTTAGCATTTCTTTCTTTGAATCCCTGTACCAGAGTTAGAACTTCTTCTGTCTCACCGCTGACACTTAGAGCAATAACCAAAACATCCTCCAAATTAGAATGATGCAATTTCAGAGAATAAAATGGGTTAGTAATAGCAAAGCTAAGAATACCGATTCCAGAAAAAAGATATGAGCCATATTCGCCAAACTTAGACTAGTACCCACCCCTAAAAAGATAACTTGTTTGGCTTGAACGATCAAATCTGCTATCTCTGATAGTTGTTTTTTTAAAGCTTCATCTTGGACACTAGTCTGTAAAAATTGTATTGCTGGAATACCAATAGGAAAGTAGTGACGATGTTTATTTTCCTTATCTTCCGACCTTGACAAGGCATATTTTAAATCATTGTAGCAATCAAATCCCATCTTTTTCGCAAAACGAATGATGGTTGTTGTCGATAGATTTATAGATGTCGATAGCTCTCTGATAGTCATCGTAGCAACTTTATCTCTATGTTGCAATATAAAATTATACACGCTTAATTCACTATTATTTAGCCCTTTTACTTTATGATAATCAAATAAATTCATAGACACCCTTATGCTTTTGTAGTATATAGTTGTTTCATTAACATTTCAATAATGAGAATAACAGGTACCTGCGTCGTAATATTAAACCCATTTAAAAATAATTGAGGGACATGATAGGTTATGGAGCAATCAGATAGCCTTGACAATGTTGATTCCAATGTATTTGTGATGGCAATAACTGGACAACCTTTTTCCTTTAATTTTTGTACAATTTTCAATGTTTGAGAAGTCTCACCAGATTCGGATAAGGCAATGACACAAGTTTTTTCCATACTGTTTTGTAGCACTGGTTGCCAAGGATCTTCAATACACATACTAAATTTGCCAATATTTGAAAAATAGCGCGCTCCATATCGACCTAAAGTTCCAGAGGAACCAATTCCGACAAAAACAATCTGTTCAACGTTCTTTAAGATTGCCACAGCCTCCATAATCAGCTGCAAAAAAGTATCTTGCTCAGTATAATCAATGAATAGCTTCAAAGAATGATTGTCTTGATTGTTTAAAATAATTTGCTCATTTTTTAAATATTCTTTATAAGCAATCTTAAAATGGCTATATCCATCAAATCCTAGATGCTTGCAAAATCGTTGTACGGTTCCAACTGATACATGTGCAAGTTGGGCCAATTCCTTGATTGTCATAGAGGATATATTTTCATTTTCTAAAATAGTTGTATAAATAGCATTTTCTAAGTCGTTAAAACTTGCTACAACCTCATAACTAAACATATAATCCCTTTTTCTATCTCCATTGATTTGCTTACAATGTAACAAAAAACTAATAATCAAAGTGTTCTACACTAAAATAATGGAGAGCATAATGGCTATAAAACCAAGTCAGCATTAAAATCTATTAGAAAACCAGACGAATCAGATTTGTCTAACGAGACATGGTTAAGAGAAAATACTTTAAAACAGTATTGCCTTATGTCCTAGATTATATCATATTTTTGAGCATACTTTGAGTATTGTTAGTTTATTGACTTAAAAGAAACATAACAAGAGCTTATCTCTATTAAATTGTCTCAATTTCAATCGCCCATTCTGGAGATATGTAAGGTGGGGACGTTTCTATTCCCACAAACTCCTTGTCAATGGAAACAAACACGTACCCACAGGGTAAATGGAAATAGAAACTGACAATTTCTAGCTATCACTTCTATTCATTCCAAAAATTTTCTCACTCTGATACTTCCCCACGCCAATACAAAAAGCCTTGCAATCAAGGCTTTTCATGATCCCTTTCATTCAAAGGTTTCTAGGTTTTTACGAGCAGAGCAACACACTCCACATGATGCGTCTGCGGAAATAAATCCACCGGCTGGACCTTCTTCAATTCATAACCTAACTCTTGGTAAAGTTTGATATCACGCGCCATGGTGGCGACGTTACAGGAGATATAGGCGATGCGATCAGCTCCTGTTTGGGCGCTTGCTTTGATAAAGCTTTCGGTCAAGCCCTTGCGTGGTGGGTCGACTAGGATAGCAGTTGGTTGGATGCCTTCCTTAAGCCAATTTTTCATAGCATTTTCTGCTGTATCACAGACATAGTGGGCATTGGTGATGCCATTTAGACTAGCATTCTTCTGACTATTCTCTACTGCTTCGGGGATGACCTCAACTCCATAGACTTCCTTGACATGCTTGGCAACTGATAAGCCAATGGTCCCAATTCCGGAGTAGGCGTCAATCACGATATCCTCTGCTCTCAAGTCTGCAAAATCAATGGCTGTCTGGTAGAGCTTCTCTGCCATTTCTGTATTGACTTGGTAGAAGGCTGGGCCAGAGATTTGGAAGCTATTGCCCAACATTTGGTCCGTAATGTAATCCTGACCATAAAGAGTGCGCCATTCTTTTCCAAAAATCGCATTGGTATTCTGGTCATTGATATTTTGCATAACGGATTTGATGGCTGGGAATTGCTTGATTAACTGCTCGATCAACTGGTCCACACGGAACACCTTGGGACGAGTTGTCACCAAAATGACCATAATTTCTCCAGAATGGTGGCCACGACGAACGACGAGATTGCGAATCAAGCCAGATTGTTCCTTTTCATCATAAGGCTTGAGGTCAAACCGACGAATCAAATCCCGAAGTGCCAAGACCACTTGGTCAATGACTGGATCTTGGATATAGAAATCTTCAATCGGCATCAAATCATGAGAGTTCTTGCGAAAGAAGCCTGTCTCCACCTGACCATTGACACGACGAACAGGGACCTGAGCCTTGTTACGATACTGGACAGGGTGGTCCATCCCCAAGGTCAGGGGTACTTCGATATCAGAGATTCCTGCCATCTTGTAGAGGCTATCCTTGACCTGCTTGGCCTTGAATTTCAGCTGCTCCCGATAAGCTAGGTGACCCAAGTCAGCAATGCCGCTTCGCAAGTAATCCAGGTCTAGTTCTTCATTGCGGTGAGGGGATTTCTCTATATACTCTTCAACTTTTCCGTAGCCGATCTTCTTATTGACCTTGAGCACGCGCATGCGGATCACTTCGCCTGGCAGGGCATTCTCCACAAAAAAGACCAAGCCATCGACCTTAGCCACTCCTGCTCCTTCATGTGTCAAATCGACAATCTCAACGTCTACAATTTCATTTTTCTTTAACATGGTGTTCAATCTTTCTACAAATTAAAAGGGATGGAGTTTTCAAAACTCCTATCCCCTTATTATATCATCTCAGTCCCATTTGGTACAATTTCTTTTTATAAGCGTCAAAATCGACCAGCAAGCCTTGGCCACCGTACATATCGTAGGCATCGACCCAATCCCCATTTTCTGGGATGGTCACTCGTTCAATTCCTTTTCCAGCACTTCCGACTAGTCCAAGTCCATTGGTCAATAGGAAAGAGAAAGGAACATTGGTAGACGTCATGGCAAAGACTTTCCCAAGGGCTTCCGATCCCGTAAAGAGTTTAGTTGGATCCTTGATCTGATGCATGATGGCGGACATGACCTCTTGTTGGCGACGGGTCCGACCAAAGTCTCCTTCATCATCCTTACGGAAACGCGAGTAATTGAGAAGGGTCCGGCCATCCATCCGTTGTTTTCCAACCTTGATGGTTTGCTGCGGAACGACACCGTCTTTCATGTTCAAATCATCTGGCACTTCTACTTCACTGACCTTTTCGCCATCAACCGTTGAAAATTGCGCATTCATCTCGACCCCATTTGGGAAGAGGGTATCGATCGCTGTCGCAAAGGTCTTGAAATCGACCATGGCGTAATATTGGATATCAATGTCAAAGTTGTCTTTAAGCATCTGGCGCACCAATTCAGCCCCTTGGTTGTTATTTTGCTCCCCGATGGTGAAAGCAGTATTGAGCTTCTGGTCGTAGTAGCCATCATATTCAGGAATATTTTGCTGGCTCACTCCATCGATATGGACCAATGTATCCCGCATGAAGCTGACCATCTTGATCTTACCTTCTTTGTTATTGACATTGACCACCATGATGGAGTCTGTCCGGGTCTCATCTGACTTCTCACCGATCCGACCATCTGTCCCCAAAATCAGGATATTGATCCCATCTCGCGACTTCTTGCCGTTAAATTTCTCAACGACAGCCGGTTTGGCATCTGGCCCTGTCGGCTTACTGTTCAGGCCTTTTACAAACATGAAGACCATGCCACCAATAATGAGCAATAAAAAGAGTGCAAGCCATTTGAAGATCCGTTTAACACTAATCTTTTTCAGTGGTTTCTTAGGTATATCGCTCGTCGCAGCAACTGCTTTCTTCTTAGACTTTTTGCTACGTGATTGGTAAACAGGGAGATCACCAATTGGTTCAGCAATCTCACCTTGCACTTCTTCTGTGGTGTCTACCTCAGGTTGAAGGGCTTCTGCATCCTCAAAAGCTCCTTGGCTCCTCTTGAGCAGGTAATTGTATTCTAGTTGTTCTCGTTCATTCAAATAATGAAAATTTGAGTTTAAGTACTCTAATCGCTTTCGCTCGTGGTGAGATAGAAAGTTGGATTCGTTACTCATCTTTTCTCCATTCCGTTATCTTTTAAGGTATAGACCTGATACCGACCCAAGACTTTTGTCTGTATGCCCAAACTGTCTAATTCCTGATAGGCAAACTGTATGAGATCAGGCGCTTCGTTTAGGAGGTCAATAATGAAAAAGTATTCTCCTAAAGCCGTTTTTAGTGGACGACTTTCAATCTTGGTTAAATTAATCCCCCGCCAAGCAAAGGTAGATAAGCCCTTATAGAGGGCTCCTGACAAGTTATTTGGTAAGGTTAAGGCTAAGCTTATTTTTTGAAGAGCCGGACTTAAAGTTTCCGACATCGCTGGCTCTTTAGCCCCTAAAATCCAAAAACGTGTATAATTGTCCTCAATTTCTTGGATGTCTCTGGCCTGGACTTCCAAGCTATACTCACTAGCTGCCGCCAGAGGGGCAATCGCTGCAATTTCCAAGTCCGGATGCTCAGCTACATAGCGAGCTGCATAGGCTGTCGAAGCCGTCATTTCCATAGCCACATCCGGATAATGAGCTCTTAAAAAAGCCTTCCCTTGGGCTAAGGCCTTAGGATGCGAATAAACCGCTCGAATGGGCCGATCTTTTTTAGCCACCAAAAGCTGTTGCTTAATGGGATATACCACTTCTGCAACGGCCTGGATGGTTCCTTGGTGAAAGAGGTAATCAAGGGTCTCATGGACACTGCCTTCAATAGAGTTTTCAACAGGGACGACTGCAAAATCGATCTCTTGATTCTCATAAGCCTTAATGACATCTGTAATCGTCCGATAGGCAATGCGTTCAGAAGTTGGAAAGCTATGAGTGGCCACATCATGGGTAAAAGACCCTTTTGGACCAAGATAGCCTACAAGCATCGAATAATCTCCGCAATTTCTTCAGGTGTTTTGTCCTCAACATCCACAATATGGGTAGCAATATCCTCATACAAAGGCAAACGTCCATCAAAAATCTTCTTAAATTCTTCTTTGGTGTTGTTTAAAAAGAGGGGACGTTGGATGGCTTTGTCATTTTGAATCCGGCTGTACAAGGTTTCAAAATCTACCCGCAGATAAATGTTGTGAGGATTTTTTTCCAAGAGCGCACGGTTATGAGGGTTGACGACAATCCCACCTCCAGGAGAAATAATGGCTGCTTCATTTTCCAATAAACGCTCCAGCATTTCAGCCTCGCGACGACGAAAGGCAGCTTCTCCCTCCACTGCGAAATAGTCATTGATCGACATACCGATCTCTTCAACAATTAATTCATCCATATCATGGAACTTTGGATCAAGAATGCGACCAACGGTCGTTTTCCCAGCCCCCATAAAAGCAAGTAAAATTTTAGCCATGCAGTAATGTCTCCAAATCTTCGAAAAAACTAGGGTAACTGGTGTTGATGGCCTCTGCCCGATCCAGCATCACATTTCCATCTCTCACCAATAAGGCAGCAATGGCAGCCATCATCCCAATCCGGTGATCTCCAAAGGTCTCTAAGTCTGCTCCATGTAGGGGAGTCGGTCCAGTGATAATCATGCCGTCTTTCGTTGGCACGACATTGGCTCCCATAGCATTGAGGCTATCTACTACGACCTGGATGCGGTCCGTTTCTTTCACACGAAGCTCCTCAGCATCCGCAATCACTGTCTGACCATTTGCCTGTGTCGCTAGTAAAGCAATAATCGGCAATTCATCAATCAAGCGTGGAATCAACTCCCCATCAATCCGAATCCCTTTTAAGGACGAAGTCTTAACCGTGAGACTTGCAGAGACCGCTTTTTCATCGCGATCCTCAATGGTGAGATCTCCCCCCATTTCTTGAATCACATCGAGAATCCCTGTCCGCGTTTGGTTGATGCCAACACTTTCAATCTTAATCGCACTCTCTGGTAGGATGAGGCCTGCCACTAACCAAAAGGCTGCACTGGAAATATCTCCAGGAACGATGACTTCTTGACCTTGGAACTCTTGTCCACCTTTGATGCGGATGATTTTTCCATCCACCAGGATCTCTCCGCCAAATTGGCGAATCATATCTTCCGTATGGTCACGCGTCTTTTCCTTCTCGATAATCGTTGATTCACCCTCAGCCTGTAAAGCCGCAAAAATGAGAGCAGACTTGACTTGAGCCGATGCCACTGGCAAACGGTAATGAATCGGTTTGAGCTGATGGGTCCCTTTTTCATGTAAAGGTGGGCAATCGCGATCTCCCTGACCAGCAATCTCTACCCCCATCTGACGCAGTGGGATCGCCACACGATCCATGGGCCGTTTGGAAAGGCTGTCGTCTCCAACCATGGTCACAGCAAAATCCTGACCTGCTAAGACACCTGAAATCAAACGAATAGAAGTTCCTGAATTGCCCATATCAAGGGGAGCGGTCGGAGCTTGAAGACCTTGAAAGCCTACTCCTTGAATCTGAATCACATCCCCGTCATCTTGGATGGAGACTCCTAAATCTCGAAACACCTGGATGGTAGAAAGCACATCTCCGCCTCGCAAGATATCATAGACCTTAGTTTCGCCTGTTGCGAGACTTCCAAAAATAATGGATCGGTGACTAATCGACTTGTCACCAGGTACGCGAATGGTGCCCCTGAGGCCCTTTCTATTAGTTCTTAATTTCATTGCCTTCTCCAGAGTGCTTTTCCTCATATTCTATCATAATTGGGACATGAATTCAATTTTTGATCAAAAATTTGGAACAAAAAACGAATGTTTCCAAGCATTTTTTGAGCTTGTTTTCCTCTAGTGGAGAACGAAAATACCAGAGTCGAAATTACAACTCTGGTAGAAATTTCTATTTGTATAAATCTTGAATCGGCTCAAAGATGATCTTTTCAAGATCTGCAAGATAAATAGACAATTGTTGTTGTTTGGTGAAAAATTCATTCACAATCGGACTTGCTTGGATTTTTTCCATATAGTCCTTCATTTCTTGTTGCACAGCTTCTGTTGGAAGTTGACCGGATTGCATCAAGCCTTGCAATTGATTTTGGAAAGCGACGTATTCGTCAAACAAGGTTTTCGCTTCTGGATTTGCTTCAATCGCTTCTTTGCTTTCTACGACAGCCTTGTATTCAGGAAGGTCTCGCAGGGTCCGAGAGAGTTCGTTTGCTACATCATAAATATTTGCCATTTTATGGGCTCCTTTACTGATAAGATACTTCTATTATACTGCTTTTCCTTCAATATTCCTAAAATGAAGCAGGCCTTTTGATGCAAATCCTTCTTTAGACCTAGCGAGCAAGGACGGTATAAGACGTCGCTTGGCTGATCAATGCTTGGGCCCGCTCCTGATCTTCTGCATTTTTAAAGGTCAACTGTAAAATCCCATGGATGTCCTCCCGATTCTCTTCATTGATGTGAATATTGACCAAGGAAATCCCTTGTAGGAGTTGTAATATTTCGAGGATCACACCTTCCTTATCGGGGACATCGATAAAGAGATCATAGGCACTATCGCGTCCAGCACGCTGATGGATCTGCATTTCTTTTCGGTGCTTGCGCCCCTCATGGAAAAAGGACCAAATGGCCTCTTCGTTATCTGCTTGAATGGTCTCAGCCACCTGATCCAAACGGTCTTTGAAATCTGCAATCCGCTCTAATATCGCTTGAGGGTTGGACAAGAGAATAGAAGTCCACATACTTGGCTCACTTTCCGCAATCCGTGTCATATCCCGAAAGCCACCAGCCGCAAAACGGCGGGTCATTTCATGCTCTTCCCCATAAGCTACGGCCTGCTCGACCAGAGTCGAAGCTAAAATATGAGGAAAATGGCTGATCTGGGAAGTCACCCGATCGTGTTCCTCAGCATCAATTTCAATAAATCGAGATCCCAATCCACTCAGAAGCTCTTTCAACTCTTCCATGGCACCTTCTGTGGTCAAGTCTGAAGGAGTAAAAATATAATAGGCGTTTTCAAATAAAGTTGCATCTGCTGCTGCAGCACCTGTCTTGTGACTACCAGCCATGGGGTGTCCTCCCACAAAGCGTACGGCCTTGTCAGTAAATACCTTTTCAGCTTGTGCAACAATTTCTGCCTTGGTAGAGCCTGCATCTGTCACTAGTACCCGGTCTTTCAAATGCAAGCCAGCTAAGGTTTCTAAGTAAGACTTGGTTTGCTTGATGGGAAGGGCCAAAATAATGATATCTGCTAAAGGGGCAAAGGCTTCGAAATCATCCGTCACTTGATCCACCATTCCTCTTTCAAGGGCGATGGTTCGAGAGGCTTCACTACGATTGTACCCAAGAATAGTCACATGTGGGTGTGCCCTCTTAATGCCTAGCGCTAATGAAGCACCAATCAAACCCAACCCTGCAATATAAACAACTTTCTTCTCCAAAGGAAAACTCTTTCTCTTAAAATTTCTTCGTAAATTCCCGGTGCTTAGCGACAGCTTCTTTCAATTCTTCCAAGTTATCGGATGAAAATTTTTCAAGCACTTCTGTAGCAAGGACTGTTGCGACCACTGCTTCCATTACCACTCCTGCAGCTGGTAGAGCCGTTGGGTCGCTGCGCTCAACCGTTGCCTTATAGGGCTCATGGGTCTCAATATCCACACTCATCAAGGGTTTGTAGAGGGTCGGAATAGGCTTCATGACGCCACGAACCAGAATGGGCTCTCCGTTGGTCATCCCCCCTTCAAAACCACCAAGATTATTGGTGCGACGGGTATAGCCAGCTTCTTCAGACCAGATGATTTCATCCATAACTTGACTACCTTTTAGGCGACCTGCTTCAAAACCAAGACCAAACTCAACTCCCTTAAAGGCATTGATAGAGAGCACTCCTTGAGCGATTTTGGCATCCAATTTCTTGTCCCATTGCACATAGGATCCAAGACCAACAGGCACACCGCCAACCAAGGTTTCCACAATTCCCCCGATGGTATCGCCATCTTTTTTCACTTGGTCAATGTAGGCCTTAACAGCTTCTTCTTGTTCTGGCACAACAATCGACACTTCCGACTGACCTGCCTTTTCCTTGATTTCTGAAACGGTTAGATTCTCGGGAATAGCAATCTCGATTCCCCCAAAATTAACAATGTGGCTGGCCACTTCAATACCGATCTCTTCTAAAATCCGTTTAGCAACTGCACCAACGGCTACACGCATGGTCGTCTCACGGGCAGAAGAACGCTCTAAGGAATTACGAAGATCGTCAAAACGGTATTTGATCCCTCCGACTAGATCGGCATGACCAGGACGTGGCTTGGTAATCTTACGCAGATTTTTCTTTTTCTCTTCGACCGGTGCTACATTCATGATCTCCAGCCACTTTTGGTGATCCAGATTGGTCACGTTCAGAGTAATCGGACCTCCCATGGTCAAACCATGACGGACCCCTGATGTGATCTCGACACGGTCACTCTCGATTTTCATCCGAGCACCGCGACCATAGCCACCTTGTCGACGTTTGAGCTCTTTATTAATATCCTCTTCAGATAAAGGAAGGCCTGCAGGAACCCCTTCGATGATGGCTGTTAGTCGAGGGCCATGGGACTCCCCTGCTGTTAAATATCTCATACAACCTTATTCCTTTCTTTCTAAAAAGTCCTTCATTTCTTGAAGAGGGATTTGACGAATCGCTGCTTGCCCCAACTCTGGAACAATTACTAATTTCAAGCTATTCCCACGCGCTTTTTTGTCATGGGTCAAGGCTTGATAAAGGGCTTCTTTATCCCAGTTCTCATAGGTCACCGGAAGACCAAATTTCCGGCACATTTCTTCGATTTTTTTCGTGATTCCCTTTGGCATCAGGCCCTTTTCTTCTGCAATTCGGGACAGCTGCACCATACCCATACTGACAGCTTCTCCATGCATAACCTGCCCATAACCAGCTGTCGCTTCAATGGCATGCCCAATGGTATGCCCAAAATTGAGATACAGTCGAATGCCATTGTCCAGCTCATCTGCTACAACATGGTCTCGCTTGACCAGGCAAGAATGAGAAATGATGCTCTCTGCATGCTCTAAAATACTCTCAACAGAACCATTCATAGCTTCCAATTCTTCCCAAAGTTCCGTATCTTGGATGAGACCGTACTTGATGACTTCGCCCATCCCCTCGATCAATTCACGTTGCCCCAATGTACTCAACACTTCAGGATCAATAAACACACCGTCTGGTTGAGCAAAGGTCCCTACCATGTTTTTAGCAAGTGCTGTGTTGACTCCCGTCTTTCCCCCGATAGAAGAATCCACCTGTGCGGTCAAGCTAGTCGGGATCTGAACAAAGGAAATTCCCCGCATATAGGTCGAGGCAGCAAAACCAGCCAAATCACCAACTACGCCACCCCCAAGAGCAACGATTCCATCACTGCGGGTCATGCCTTGGGTAGCTAGAAAGTCATAGACTTTTGAAACAGTGGTTAGATTCTTACTGGCCTCCCCCTGAAGAAACTCAAAGCGCACCACTTGAAAACCAGCTTTCTCCAGGCTCTTCTCTACGATAGAGGCATATAGCTTAGCCACCCGGTTATCGGAAATAATAGCGACTTTTTTATCGCCCCAAAGAGTGCGCAACCAGTCTCCAACCTGGTTGAGACCACCTCTTTCAATCACAATATCATAGGAATGTCCTGGAATAGGTACCGATACGTTCATAGGAATCTCCTTTTCAGCATGTTCTCTATTTATCTTACCATGAATCCTTCTCCTTGTCTGCATTGAAAAGAAGTTATGCAAGAAAAAAACAAGACCTAGGTGTCTTGTTTCATATTGAAGAGAAAATCATCTTAAAAACTTTCCTTAGGTGAGTACGGACGTCAGCAAACTTCTTTGAAGTTCCATGACTAATTATTGAGCCTAAGGTCTCAATAATTCCGAGTGCCTGAAACGTAATTGTTTCAGGCACTTTTCTCACAGCGGAAAGTTTCGGTATTTTCTTAAATTGATTTAAAAATTGGAACTCATTTTTATTTTTTTGCAGAATCACTTAACTTATTTTACTTTAAAATAAGTTGTCTACATTATAAAACAAGACACCAAGTTCTTGTTTTTTTAATGTACAAAATGACTATATTCATTTTTTAAGGCTTCCCAAACTGCCTCCGCTGGGAAATCCTTCTCTGTCATCAACTCAAATGCTTTTTCTGCTTGATAAAATAGCATTCCCAGTCCATTTAACGTCTGATTACCTTGTTGGCGACCCAATTTTAAAAATGGAGTTTCAGCTGGAAAATAAATTATATCGGCAATAATCGCTTCTTTTGGAAATTGAATGTTCTCAGGAATGGGGAGAGACTCACCATCCATACCCACACCAGTCGCATTCAAGATCAAATCGGATTTATTTAGAATCCTTTGAAGTTTCTCTGTATCCTTGATATAGTGCAATTGCAAGTTGAACTGAAGGTTCTTTCCTAATTGGTCCAAGCGTTGTTTGGAAGTCTCATAGCCTTCCGAGCGCTCAAACAGATGGATCTCTGCTGCTCCTTGAGCAATTGCATGTGCCACAATCGCAGAAGCTGCACCCCCAGCACCTAGAATCGCCATGACTCCATTTTTAATTGAAAAGGTCATCGGTAAACTACGAAAGAAACCAATCCCATCCGTATTATAGCCTTTAATCTTGCCGTCACGGTGAACAATGGTATTAACAGAACCGATCTTTCGGGCCATCTCATCCACTTCATCTAAATAAGGAAAGACCTTCTGCTTGTAGGGCATGGAGATATTGGCCCCAATCATATCCAACTTACGAATTTGGCTGATGGTGCTTTCTAAGTCTTCTTCAGCAATATCCCAAGCTAGATAAGCAGCATTGGTCGCTGTTAATTCATAGGCTAGATTATGAATGAAAGGAGAGATACTATGACGAATGGGATGGGCAATGACCGCTGCCATCCGAGTATATCCGTCAATCCTCATTCAATAACTCCCGAATTCTTCTCATATTTTCAAGAGGGATTTGACCTGGAGCACTTTCCTCTCCGACTCTAGCATAAGACCAAGAAGAGCCTGTCAAATCAGCTGTCAAGCGCGAAATCTTCCCGACCTTGCCCATGGAAATGGTTACATACTCTTGCTCAGGATTCAGCGTCTTGAAACCACGCGTATAATTCATCAAATCAAGGACATCTTGTTCATTGTGGGCCATAACGGATACCTTGACTAATTTTGGAGAAAAGCTGGTCAATTCCGATAAGATCTCCATCATATTTTCCGGTGTCTCTTGGAAATTGTGGTAGCTGAGAACAAGATTTGAAAATTCCAACATCTCTTCAAAGATATCACGGTGACTAAAAAACTCGAAATCGATATAATCCGGATGATAGATGGATTGAATATCTTTCAGGATCCCAACATATTCCTCGTTAGTCAGCTCCATCTCTCCACCTTCAGCTCGAGTCCGCAAGGTGAATAAAATTTCGCGTCCAGCAAATTTCTCAAAAACTGCAGGAGCGACGGTTAAGATCTCGCTTTTTTCTAAAAAGTCCGCACGCCACTCAATAACATCTGCATCCTCGTAACGCGAACTATCTAGTTGTTGCGCCTCTTCTAAGGAGCGAGGCATAATCGAAACAACTAACTTCATACATCCACCCTAATCGTAAATACTTTTAAGTAATTACTACTTTCTTCTTTCTTGTTCCATCGAAAATCTCCCGGAAGTCCGTATTCTGCTAGATAGCGATGCTTACGGCCTTGAAATCCCTTTTCGATTTGTTTTTTAAATTTTTCTTTGGTCACATTTGCCGCATTGGTACTGAGAATCAAGGTCCCACCTGGATGTAAAATCTCAAGGGCCTCGCTGACCAACCGATGGTAATCTTTAGCGACTGAAAAGGTCCGTTTTTTATTCCGCGCAAAGCTAGGCGGATCGAGCACGATCACATCATAGTTTAGGTCATGGCGTTTGGCATATTTGTAATAGTCAAAGACATCCATCACGACAAAACGATGAGCATCCAGCGCCAAGCCATTTGCCACAAAATGCGCTTCTGATAATTCTCTACTTCTCTTAGCCAGATCGACCGATGTTGTCTCAACTGCTCCACCCATTGCCGCAGCCACAGAGAAGGCTGCCGTATAGGAGAACATATTGAGCAAGGACTTGCCAGCTGCTAAGCCCTCTACCAAGCTACCTCGAACTTCATGCTGATCCAAAAAGATTCCCGTCATCAAACCATCATTAAGAAAGACTTGGTAAGAGACCCCATTTTCAAGAATCAAAAATTCTTGCGGAGCTTCTTCTCCATAGACATGATCCGATTCATAGTCCAAGCCTTTAAAGCGAATCTTTTCATAGCCGCCTCGAACTTCTGGAAAAGCCTCTTGAAAGGCTACTAGAATAGTTTCCTTGATCTGAAATACGAAGGAATTGTACCAAGAAAAGACAACAAACTCACCATACAAGTCAACCGTGAAGCCACCGAAACCATCTCCCTCTTGGTTAAAGAGACGAAAGGCTGTCGTCGTTTCATCCGCATAATAAGAACGACGGTATTGCTTGGCTTTGATGAAAAGTTTTTTAAAAAAGTCTTGATCAAAAGCGACCAACTCTTGCGAAACAAACCATCCAATCCCTTTATTTTGTTCAGATAAGTATCCGACTCCGAGGGATTGTCCATCTCCTGAAAGCAATTGAACCGCTTGATCCAAAGCAGGAAGTGAGTCAAAATCTTGCTTTTCAAGAAGAGATTGTCCTTGTTTGATTTTTGTTGCGACTTGGCGACTGACTGTAACTTTTTTCATATCCTCTATTATAGCAAAAGTCTGCAGTTTTCACAAAGGGAGGCTTTATTTACTGGAATTTTTTTCACCATTTTATCATTTACTTTAAACGGTTTATAATGCCTAATCTTTCCTATTTCTTTCCTCTTCTTTACAGTCATCTTTTTCTTTCTCCATAAAATTGTGGTATACTTGTATATGAAAATTTTTAGGAAATAAGACAAGGAAGTAACATTTTGTGAAAAAAATTACGAATTCGATACTCAATTTCATGAGTACCAGACTAGGATTTGTCTTGACCCTTCTGCTGCTTTACTGGTTCAAAACCATGTGGGCCTATTCAGTTGATTTTAATTTAGACATTCAAGGACCGTATCAGATTTTTCTAGCAGTGATCAACCCATTGCCGATCAGTCTGTTCTTCATCGGTCTAGCACTCTATATCAAACGAACCAAGCTCTTTTATAGTTTGGCCTTTGGGATCTATCTTCTCTTATTTATTTGGTTGATTTCTAACTCCATCTATTATCGAGAGTTTACAGACTTTGTAACGGTTAATACCATGTTGGCTTCCAGCAAGGTTTCTGCTGGTTTAGGAGCCGCGGCTCTAGAATTGTTCCGCCCTTGGGATGTGATTTATATTCTAGATTTCCCCATTCTCGCTTTCTTCTTCTTTAAGAAATGGATTCGAATGGACAATCGGCCCTTCAATAAACGAGCTAGTTTTGCGGTTACCTCTTTATCAGCTATGCTCTTTTCTGCCAACCTTTTCCTTGCAGAAATTGACCGACCTGAGCTCTTGACTCGTGGGTTTTCAAACTACTATGTCGTTCGTGCCCTAGGCTTACCAGCCTTTCTGGGTTACAGCGCTAATCAGACCTATGCTGCCAACAAAGAGCGTTCAAAAGCCTCCGAAGAAGATCTAAAACCAGTTGAAGAATATATCCAACAGCATTATGCCAAGCCTAATCCTGAGTACTTTGGAATGGCCAAGGGCCGTAACGTCATCTACATTCACTTGGAAAGTTTCCAACAATTCTTGATCGATTACAAGTTGAAAGTAGATGATAAAGAATATGAAGTAACACCTTTCTTAAATTCACTTTACCACTCAAAGGAAACCTTTGCCTTTTCAAATGTCTTTAACCAAGTCAAAGCAGGGAAAACGTCCGATGCTGAGACCATGATTGAAACAGGCCTCTTCGGACTCAACCAAGGTTCCTTTATGGTGAACTATGGTGGAACCAATACCCAACAGGCTGCACCATTTATTCTTTCAAAAAATGGTTACAACTCGAGCGCTGTTTTCCACGGGAATGCTGGAAGTTTCTGGAACCGAAATACAGCATATAAACAATGGGGCTACAATTATTTCTTTGATGCCAGCTACTTCACCAAACAAAACAGCAGTAATTCTTTCCAATATGGTCTCAATGACAAATACATGCTCAAAGATTCCATCAAATACCTTGAAAGATTGCAACAGCCTTTCTATACGAAGTTCATTACAGTTTCCAACCACTATCCTTATACAACCAGCTTGTCAGGAGATGATCTTGGCTTCCCTTTAGCTAAGACACAGGACGAAACCATCAATGGCTATTTTGCGACCGCTAACTACCTAGATTCTTCGATCAAGGCCTTCTTTGATTACCTGAAAGAATCTGGTCTTTACAAAAATTCCATCATCGTCCTCTACGGAGACCACTACGGAATTTCAAACTCTCGCAACCCAGCTCTCGCTCCACTACTTGGCAAGAACTCTGAAACGTGGTCAAGCTATGACAATGCCATGTTGCAACGAGTGCCATATATGGTAGTCATTCCAGGTATGGATAAAGGAGGAATCATTGATACCTTTGGTGGCGAAATTGATATGCTCCCAACCTTGGAACACTTGCTGGGTATTGAGTCCAACAAATTCCTCCAAGTTGGTCAAGATATGCTCTCACCAGATCATGATCAAATCGTCGCCTTCCGATCCGCTAACTACTTTGTAACTCCAGAGTATACGAGTTACAGTGGTCGGACCTATTACACAAAAACAGGTGAGGAAATCACCAACCCAGATGAAAATACCAAGGAACAACTGGATAAAATCCGAGAAGCTGCTAACCTTCAATTGAGGATTAGCGATAGCATCCAAACGGGTGATCTCCTTCGCTTCTTCAAGGGCAATGATCTTGGAAAAGTCAATCCAGAAGATTATTCCTACACCAATTCCTTCAAGACATTGAAGAAGATTGAAAAGGAAAAAGGTGACAAATCAACCAGCCTTTATCATCAACGTGGCAACCAGTCCACCGTTGATCTCTTCAAGGCACCAACTTATAAAGAATTGCACCCAGAAGGCGATAGTTCTTCCTCAACAGAGACCAGTAGCAGTTCTTCTAAATAAAAAGAATCCCTGAGTTTAAAAACTCAGGGATTTTGTGATTTCTTTAAAAAGATTACGCTTTATCTTCATCTAGGACTTCAAAAACAGAAGCTGTTAAATTCTCCACATAGAATGGTCGTTTATGACGACTATTCCCAACCATCAATTTCAATTTATTTGAATTTTGGAGGTAATATGGAAGTCCGCTGGCGTTGAAGATCACCAAGTACTTCTTGTTTCCTGTAAGTTCATAGATGACAAGACCACTGGTATCAGTTGCAGATTGAATAAAGATTTGTTGGTAGATTTTATCATAGCTTTCAAGCGCTAAGACAGGAAGACTTGTCTTCAAGGCGATTAAGCTTCGGATATAGGCAATTGATTCCTTGTTCTGACTGACCAGATCCCAATTGACCTGATTCACAAAATCTGGAGCATTGTAGGAATTCATGGCCTGTTCACGATCCAAAGGGGTGATCTCACCATCAGGACCTGTCGCTACCAATTTAGTCCTCATGAACTCTTGACCCAATTGCATAAAGGCCATGCCCTGAAAGAGCAGATTCATGGCTGTAGCCAACTCTGAGCGCTTGACCAATCCTGCTACTTCTTCATCCGGATGAAGGGTCTGAAGCAAGTCATAGAGATTATAATTGTCATGAGCCTCCACATAATTCAAGACCTGATTGGGACTTAAATAATTGCCAAGCTCTGCGCTACCTAAAGCAGCACGCGCAACGATATTCTCTGTTGATTTTCTGCTGACAAAACCACGTTTGATGGAACCATAAACCTCAGCCCCTTTAATGGCATCGCGCTCCGTATCATTAAAGAATCCAATTCTTGGCAATTGCGCTGCATTGTCTTTCTTAGCCTTGTCCTCTGGTGCGAGACCTGTTCCCATGTCCCAACCTTCTCCGTAAAGAAGAATGCGAGGATCCAGATCGTCCATAGCCTCCCGAATAGCATTCATCGTCCTTACATCATGAATGCCCATCAAATCAAAACGGAAGCCATCGATCTGGTACTCCTTGACCCAGTGCGTGAGGGAATCAATCATGTACTTGCGGTACATTTCATGCTCACTAGCCGTTTCATTCCCGACACCTGTCCCATTTTGGAAGCGACCATCTGGCTCCATCCGGTAATAATAATCGGGTACTGTATTTTGGAAAGGACCATGCTCGGTCGAATAGATATGATTGTAGACCACATCCATGACCACAGAAATTCCTGCCTCATGATAAGCTCGGATCATGGTTTTGAGCTCTTTCATGGTTTGTTTCGGATTGGATGGATCCGTCGAAAAGCTAGTTTCTGGTGCAGAATAATTCTGAACATCGTAGCCCCAATTGTAGGTCACCCGGCCTTCTTCGTCGTACTGTTTAAAGCGATCAGAAATGGGCTGTAGTTGCACGACATTGACTCCTAACTGACGGATATAATCAAAGGCAGTTGCATCACCATGGCTATTGACGGTTCCTTCTTGGCAAGCTCCCAGATAGGTCCCACGCAAAGACTCGTCCACACCTGAAGTCGGTGACTTGGTCAAATCCCGAAGGTGCATCTCATAGATCACTGCTTGACAAGGATTGTCCAAGCGCCAAGGAGTCGCATCGGCGCCTTTTTTAGGACCCCAATCAAACTGACGATCTGCTCTTGAAAGAATGGCAGAGCGCATCCCGTCTGCTGTCGTTGCAATGCTATAAGGATCGCGCGTCACTTGAGTATGGTGTTCAAAATGCACACGATATTGATAGGCCATACCACTTAAATTTCCTAGAAAATCTAAAATCCAAACACCATGGGTATTTTCTGGGTGGTAGCTAGACTCTTGTTTGCCGCGCGTCATCGGAATACTCTTCCAGATAGGCGCATCCAGCTCGGTTGATTGATAAAGCAACAATTCAACTTTCTTAGCAGTAGGAGCCCACAGTTTAAAGCAATGCTCCCCTTCTTCCTCCCGATGACCGAGCCATCCTTGATACGCCCATTTAGCATCAAACTCTCTAGGGCGCATCGCCATATCGTAGGCATGAGGCTGACGATGGCTGTATGCATGACTCGTCAAAGCAGCTTGCAAAGAATAATAGACTGTATCGTCTCCATCGAGAATCCACACTTCTCGAACATAGCCTTCTGGTAAGAGTTCGATTTCAAAATCACGGGTCTTAGTGAGCCAATCCCCTTCTTTGACCAAGACATGGCCCCGGTTCAAGGGTTCTTCGCTCTCATAAATTAGATTTCCCTCTACTCCAAAATAATCCAACTTGGAGAATGAGACTGATTTTCCTTCTACTTGATCCTGCCATTGCCACATATCATAGGCAAAATAATTTCCTTTTTGCTTATGAAAATGAAGCTTTACATGGTATTGTCGCATAACATTTTCCTATTTCCAATTTAATACCGAAGGAACCATCCGCTTGTAAAACACTTAATGGACTCCAACTTTTTGTTTTTATTCGTCAGATGTGTGAACCAAAGCATCGTTGTTGATTTCATCAATATTTGCAAAGAATTCCAAGTGATTATGGAAGACCTCCAATTCAACTGGAGTATCTCCTCCGTACTCCCCATCTAGATTGAGGCGGAATGGTTGAGCATTTTTCCCTAGCATTTCGATCGTCAACTTCTTTGTCTTGAGATATTCTACATTTTCATCGTGCACATGCTTGCCCCCATTGATGGCCTGAATCATCAGAGACAACATGTTAAAGAGCTTAGCAGTCTTGACGATAATCAAGGTAAAGTTCCCATCATCGAGCTTAGCGTCTGGCGCGACACTTTCAAAACCAGCAATGGAGTTGGTCAAGGCCACAAAAATCATAGACGCTAGCCCTTCAAAGACACCATTGTCGTGCTCAATCCGCACCTTACGAGCCTTGTTTCGTGGCAACATTTTAGCAGCTTCTGCCACATAGGCAAAGTAACCCAAGCGAGATTTAACACTACTTGGAACGCTGAAGGTCAATTCTGTCATGGTTCCTGCTGCAGCAATATTGATGAAATACTTGCTGCCATAGGCACGACCAATATCCATCTGAATGGTTTGATTCTTTTCAATAATGCGAGCAGCTGCCACAGGATCGCCCATCGGGATCTTCAAGGCACGCGCATAGTCATTGGTGGTACCGGTCGGGATAAAGGCCATCTGCGGACGATTTTCCAGACCTGCAACCCCATTGACCACTTCGTTAATCGTACCATCTCCACCAGCGGCAATGATTAAATCAAAGCCTGCTTTAGCGGCTCTTTCTGCTTCATTTTGAGCAGAAAATGGTTCTGGAGTCGTTTGATAAGCGCTGGTTTCATAGCCCACGTCTTCGAGTACATCCAAGACTTCCGCAATATTTTTCTTGATAATTTCTTGCCCAGAGGTCGGATTATAAATTAAACGGGCTTTTTTGATTCGTTCTACCATAAAGATCCTCTATAAACTTTCAAGCCAGGCCTCATCTTCTACCTGGATTCCTAATTCTTGTGCTTTGGTTAACTTGCTACCAGCGTCGCTACCTGCAACGACCAAATCTGTTTTTTTGGAAACCGATCCAGTTACCTTAGCGCCTAAACTTTCTAATTTTGCCTTGGCTTCTGAACGTGTGAGTCGCTCCAGCTTCCCAGTCAAAACGACTGTCATTCCTGATAATGCTGCATCAGTAGCGACTTTTTCACCAAGATAGGTCCTATTGACTCCAGCTTCTTTAAGCTCTTGCAGGAGCCGCTTGGATCCTTCTTGCGCGAAATAACGCTTGAGGCTTTCAGCCACGACCATACCGAGACTGTCAATGCTGGCAATTCGTTCTGGATCAGCTGTAGCCAATTGGTCGAGGTCATGAAATTCTTGGAGGAGGATTTGACTAACCTTGCTACCGACATGGCGGATCCCCAAACCAAAGAGCAACTTCTCAGCTGAATTCTCTTTTGAAGCTTGAATGGCTTCATAGAGTTTTTCAGCAGATTTTTCTTTAAAGCCTTCCAAAGTCAATAGATCCTCGACTGTCAGACGATAGATCCCAGCTACATCCTCTACCAACTGAGCTGCGAAGAGTTTCTCTACAACAGCTGGACCCAAGCCTGTGATATTCATAGCATCCCGACTTGCAAAGTGGTTCAATCCTTCCTTAATCTGTGCTGGACAGAGCGGATTGATACAGCGAAGGGCCACCTCATCCTCGAAATGAAGCAACTCACTCTGGCAGCTCGGACAATGTGTTGGAATGGCTATTGCTTGATCAGAGACTCGCTTATCTTTGACAACACGCAAGACCGCAGGAATGATATCACCCGCCTTGTAGACAATGACGGTATCATTCTGATGAATATCTTTTTCAGCAATATAGTCCACATTGTGTAAGGTTGCCCGACTAACAGTGGTTCCTGCTAGCTGGACTGGAGTTAGATTGGCAGTTGGCGTGACAACACCGGTCCGTCCAACCGTCCAATCAACTGATAAGATTTTCGCTTCTTTTTCTTCAGCTGGAAACTTATAGGCTACAGCCCATTTAGGAGCTTTTACGGTAAAGCCTAGTTCTTCTTGAACAGCTAGATCATTGACCTTGATGACAATCCCATCGATATCGTAGGGAAGATCCTCTCGAAGCTGAGCTACTTTTTGGATAAAGTCCCAAATATGCTCCATATCTTCAGCCAGCACTCGCTCTTGGTTCACGACAAACCCTAAGCGGGCTAATTTCTCAAGCACGCCTTCCTGACTGCTTTGATCGGTCGGACTCACTTCTTGATACAAGAAGGTCGCTAGATTTCGCTTGGCCACGATTTTCGTATCCAATTGGCGAAGTGTTCCTGCAGCAGCATTCCGCGGATTAGCAAACTCCGGCTCGCCGTTTTCTTGACGGATCTGATTGACCCGATCAAAGGAAGCCCGTGGCATGTAGCACTCGCCTCGAACAGTAATGTTCACTGGCTCTGGTAAAACCAAAGGAATGTCCTTGACCCTCTTGAGGTTCTCTGTAATATCCTCACCGACAGAACCATCCCCACGTGTTGCCCCCGTTACAAGGACACCATTTTCATAGGTGAGGGAAATGGACAAGCCATCGATCTTCAGCTCACATACATAGCTGATGGAAGGAAATTCCTTACGGACACGCTGATCAAAGGCTTCTAATTCTTCACGCGAAAAAGCATCCTGCAAACTATAAAGGGGATACTGGTGCTGGTATTTAGTAAAGCCTTTTAAAACCACCCCACCTACACGGTGAGTTGGACTCTCTGGTAAGATCTCATCTGGATGAGCAGTTTCTAGTTCCACCAACTCCCGATATAATTGATCATACTCACTATCTGAAACTGATGGAGCATCTTTTGTGTAATACTCATAAGCATAACGATTGAGTAATTCCACTAATTCTTTCATTCTGGTTTTCATGTTCTTATTTTATCATAAAATCTTAATTTAGCCTTGAATTTACTGCATTCTTAGCATTAAAAAAAGGAGCCAAAGCTCCCTTTTCTTATTTTGTAAAATCGATCCGTTTAGAAAGTTGATTGATCACAATCGCTCCAAAAATCAAGGATGCAAATTCACCCAATCCCATGGTCAACCAGTTATAGAAGAATGGTTGGCCTTGAAGGTAATAAAGTTCCAAGGCAATCGTAAACATGGAGATGGAAAAGAAAATCGCAAACAAGAAATGGTCCAAGCGAATAAGACCGTCAAACAAGAACTTGTTTTTGAAACGACTAAATAGAATGAGTCCAAGTCCTAAGAAGACAAAGGTTGAACCTCCACCGACAAAGACATCGATCCATCCAAAACTAAATAAGTTAGCAATCATACAACCAAGAGTCACCCCAATCAAGTACTTCTTATTGTAAAAGGCTAAGAAATTCATCATCTCCGAAACACGGAATTGATAGCCATAATAGGCCATGGCATTGAGAGGAGGGGTAATCGTTAATACGATATAAATCGCGGCAACAATGGCAATTTGTGCCATATCACGAGCAGTTAACTGTTTCATTTATTCTCCTTTAGCGGTTTTCCCGCGTATAATATGCTTGGCGAAAGGATTTTAAGCACCAAGGGTTGAATAATTTATTTTTTCAACCTTTCAAGTATAGCATATTTTAAGGTTTTATGGTAGACTAAATTTATGAAAACACTAATTAAAAGATTTTTTGATAATGAGATTTTATCTTATCTATTTTTTGGAGTAGCAACAACCATTGTTTCCGTCGGAACCCGCCTCTTCATCTATCATATGTCTCGTGATGAACGATTAGCGACAGCGATTGGAAACATTGCTGGGATCCTTTTTGCCTTTGCGACCAATGATACCATCGTCTTTAAGCAAGAGAGAAAAGGCTGGTTTCAGCGCCTAATCCGATTTTCGATTGCGCGCTCTGGGACCTTTATACTGGACATGGCCTTAACAGAAATCTTTGTCAAGCAATTCCCAGGAATTATCGGGCAATTTGTCCACAATAACAAAAGCCAGATCAATCTAATCGAAACCCTCTTTGCACAAGTGGCCATTGTGGTCCTCAATTACGTCTTTAGTAAACTCTTCGTCTTTAAAAATAAAAACAAGGCTTGAAACGATTGTTTCAGCCTTATTCTTTTAAACTTCTATACTTGCATGCTCTGCACTTAATTGATAGATGGTGCCTTCAACCCCAAAATAATCCTTGGCTAGATCTTTCAATTCCTGCATGGCTGTTTGAGCCCGTTTGGCCTGCTCCTCATTGATGGCTTCAATAACCAGGATAGCGTCCTTGGTATCTTCTGTTAGCATGGTTCTTTGAGCCTCACGCCAATTCAAGCAACGAC
Organism: Streptococcus sp. 27098_8_186; assembly: GCF_041432055.1. Classification (NCBI taxonomy): domain Bacteria; kingdom Bacillati; phylum Bacillota; class Bacilli; order Lactobacillales; family Streptococcaceae; genus Streptococcus; species Streptococcus sp. 27098_8_186. Next base: position 62,323 of record NZ_JAPVYV010000005.1, on the reverse strand, counting down.
AAACGGCTCCTTCTTGGTCGTAGTAGATGATCTCCCCTTCCAAAGCTGGCGCATCTTCTTCAGCTCCTAACGGAAAGAAAGGTTCGCCTCCTTTCGCTTGTCCTAGAGAGAGTCCCCCCACCAATTTATCCATATCTTCTCCCCCACAAGGAAGGGCATAAGCCATAGACACACTATTGTAAAGATCCACCAAAGGATTAATCGGATAGAATTCACGTCCCTGATGAACCCGTTTTAAGAGTGCCTCGATCGAAGATCGGGCTCCTTTTTTTGTTTTAAACTTGCTAAAAGCTTGGCGCCACTCTTGAACGAACTCACTCTGGGTATAGTTTTCTTCATCGATAAATTCCCATGCTCGCTTGGCACCCTCGTCCAACAATTCTTTGAAATAAGGATCCTTGGCTTCATCTACTGTATTATCAATGCCATACAAGGACATCACTGTAATTCTAGCTGTTGGGAATAAATCCCAAAAAGCTTGATCGACTGTCACTTTCATTGCTTTACCTCACTATAATTTCTTTTTTGACCTTTTTTGACTAGCTCCCAATCCAAGGTGATATTCTCACGAACTCGGATGAGATACTCCTCTAACTGTGAGACTTCTTCTTTGGAAAATCCTTTTAAGGCAGTTGTTTCAGAGTAAAGATGCTCCCCTAAAATGAAGGGGTAAATCTTCTTGCCTTTTTCAGTTAATTCCCATTCCTTGGTTTTGAGGTTTTCACCCCTTGGGCGCTGTTGAATCAAGCCTCGTTCTTCTAGTTTTTTTACGGATCGGGCAACAGTTGAGCGATCTACTTTTAAGAGCTCAGAGAGTTCTTCCTGAATCATTCCAGGTTGCTCCGCAATTCGCACCAAGTAAAGGTATTGACCACGCGCCAGATCCAAATCTCGAAATTCAATATTTGCTATAGAATCCAGTGCTCGCGCAATGATGCCAATCTCACGCAAAATACTCATCTCACTCCTCCTTTCCTATTGACAATAGCATAACACATTTTTGTTGCAAATGCAACAAAAATAGATAACAAAAAAAGAGGCTGGGACAAAAGTTCTAGCCTCTCAATTATTTTTGAATTGTCGAGCAAGACGCAGTGGTTGAGTGGGCTCTACTACGCTGATTTCATCAGCTTTTACAGCCCTACTAAACTGTGCGGAGGTGGGACGACGAAATCGAATTCTAACGAATTACCGATTTCTGTCCCACTCTCCCTTATTCCTTTTTATCTTTTTTTATCAAGCGTAACCGTCGCTTTAATGTTTGTGAAGCTTCTTTATGCCGAAAGGCTACTTCTTCTGTTTTTAATTTGGAGACAATTTCTCCATTGCGTGTTTGGAACTTGGCTTCTCTAGCAAACTGGATACTAGCGTTTAAAATACAACCAATAATCATGATTTTAGCTACCAAGATGAACCAGAACATAATGACCGCTAGGACGACCGAACCGAAGAAACGAGCATCTAAGAAATGACTCACATAACGATCCACATATTTCCAAAAGATATTCAAGATCGCATACAGGACAGCAACAACAAAGGTCGCCCCTGGCAATACATATCTAAATTTCGGAATTTTGACATTTGGAAGGGTGTAATAGAGCAAGACCAGACTGACAAAAAGCAAGAGATAGATGGTCGGCTCTGTCAAATTCAGTAAGCGCACATAAATCGTCCGATCAAATGAAAAGGTCTGATAGAGATAACGAACGATCATTTTCCCAAACATGGAAAGGATCAGCGAGAGTCCGAACAAGCCCTGCAAGGCAAAACTGATCAGAAAGCTAAAGAGTCGCCCCCAGATAATACCACGCTCCTTTTCCACCCCATAACTCTTGTTATAGGCTTTTTGGAGGTAGGCAATGCTCTGAGAGAAGATCCACAAAGCGGAAACGATCGAAAAACTCAGTAAGCCTGTTGACGGTTTGGTCAACACACTCGAAATCATCTGTGCCACTATTCTATATAAGGACGCTGGCAAGACTTTTTGTAAGCTCAAAAGAATCTGGGTAGGACGAATATGAAAGTAAGGCAGAATATTGGCTGCAATCAGCATCAAAGGGAAAATGGAGATCAACAAATAATAGGCAACCGCAATACTGGTGATATCAGACTCTGCACTCTGATAAAACCGCACGAAGCCCTTTATAAATGGCTGCCCCAGTACTTTTTGTAGGATCTTTTTCATTCGTCACCTCCCCATTTTACTAAAAAGAGCAAAGAGCGAAACCAGACACTTGCCTTCAGCTCCATTCTTTCCTCTCTATTTTTTAGTATGTTCCTTCTTCACCTTGACTAGTCAAGATCACTGGACCATCTTTTGTAATCACAAATTGATGCTCGTATTGACAAGAAAGGCCACCGTCGAGGGTCTTATGGGCCCAACCAGTTTCCATATCTGTATCAATCTCCCAAGTACCGGTATTAATCATTGGCTCAATCGTCAAGACCATCCCTTCACGTAAGCGAAGACCGCGTCCAGCACGACCATAATGCGGTACCATTGGTTCTTCATGCATGGTAGGCCCGACACCGTGTCCGACCAAATCACGCACCACGCCATAGCCCTTGCTTTCTGCATACTCTTGAATCGCTGCGCCAATATCTCCCAAGCGATTGCCGACGACTGCTTTTTCAATTCCTTTATAGAGACATTCTTTGGTCACGTCCATCAAATCTTTAACTTCTTGAGAAACATTTCCAACCGCATAAGCCCAGCAAGAATCTGCCAAGCCGCCAGAATAGGACTCAGTGTACTTCTTCATTTGCGACACATTATCAAAATCTAATTTTGAAACATCCAAAACAGACTTATCCAGCGGTTCTGACAAGACCATGTCTACCTTGAGGAGATCACCATCTTTGAGAATGACATGACGTGGAAAAGCATGGGCTACTTCGTCATTCAAACCACAGCAAGTCGCATAAGGATAGTCCATGAGACTGCCTTCTACACCGATCTGAAGCGGCAAGACATTGGCTTCTTTACAGCGACGACGGACATATTCTTCAACTTCCCAAAGATCAAGCCCTGGCTTGATCAAGTCACGTAATCCAATATGGATACTGGCAAGGAAATCTCCTGCACGATCCATGGCTTCAATTTCACGTTGTGATTTTAATGTAATCATTGTCTCCTCATTTCTTTTTGTTTAATTAATCTTAATCGTAATGGTTGCTTTTGCGACTAGCTGCAAATCTAAATACAAGCTAAAATCAACCAAGGCTGAACGTCTGGTTCGTCGTACAAGTTGGGGTTCAATGCGGATCACATCATCCACCTGCACAGCCTGTAAAAAATTGATGATCAACTGTTCGACAATCAAGCTACGCCCACTGTGTTGCATCATCTTGCGAACAACCTTCATCAGCACTTCGATCATCACCCCATTGGCCAAAACACCACTTTTCTCCAGCATACTTGGTTCCACTGTGAATTGGTAATGGTCATTCTCTGTTTGAATCTTTTGACCAATCTGCTCACTAAAGGTTGGTAAGCTCGAAAACTGCACCTTGCTAATCCGATCCATGACATCCCTCCGCGTAATAACCCCCAGCAAGGTCTGGTTATTACGAACAACAGGAATCATTTCATAATCTTCAGCGATCATCCGTTGGCTAATCGTCGCAATGCTTGTGGACAAATTGGTAGTAAAGATGGTCCGTGACATCACCTTATCAAGGGTCGTCTGAGGCACCTTATCTCCAGCATCTCTCATGGTCACGACGCCCACCACCATCTGGTGCTGATTGACAACCGGAAAGCGACTAAAGCGATTCTTTCGGACCAAATCTAAATAATCCCGAACCGTATCCGTCTCAGAAAGAAAACCATACTCATGGAAGGGGCGATAGACCTGCTCGACTGTCAAGATGTCCGTCTTAATCTGCATGTTGGACAAGGCCTTATTGATCATGGTCGCGACGGTATAGGTATCGTGTGAAGTTCGTATGACTGGGATTTGTACCTGATTGGCCAGATCAATTACATCCTCACTGACCTCAAAGCCACCTGTCACTAAGACCGCATTGTCATGCTTAAGAGCCAATCGTTGGATGTTAGTGCGGTCTCCCACGATCAAAAGCCCACCTTCAGACACATAGTCTAGGACGTGCTTCTCCGTCATGGCACCGATGTAAAATTTATTAAATTCTTTTTCGAGACCTTCCTCACCTGCTAATATTTCAGAACCGGTGATTTCTAAAATTTCCCGATAAGTCAGGTGCTCTAGTACAGCTTTTTGCGATTTGACACGGATGGTCCCGCTTCTAGGACGCGTTTCGACAATTCCTTGATTTTCAGCTTCTTTAATGGCACGATAGGCTGTCCCATCACTGACATTCAAAAAATTGGAGATACTGCGGACACTGACCCGTTTCCCAATCGGTAATTTTTCGAGATAGTCTAAAATCTCTTGGTGTTTACTCATAAAAGTCCCCTCTACCTAGGCGGAAATCATAATAATCGCGCATTTTACGCGTATAGCGGTCACTCCCTTTGAATTGACGAAAGAGACGAAAACCAGCCTTTAAAGCGACCTTTTGACTCCCTGCATTTTCAACATGGGTGACAATCTTAAGCTCCTTCAGTTGAAATTTTTCAAATGATAGGTAGGCCAACTCTTTGACCGCTTCTGTCATCAGACCCTTTCCCCATAAATCTTTGCGTAAAAAGTAGCCTAACTCAGCCTCACCCCTGATTTCATCCAACTTTTCAAACTTGATGGAGCCAACCATCTGATTGGTTTCCTTATCACAGATGGCCCAAACCCCCAAAGGATTTTTCATGAAATAGTTGGCAAGTACATATTGAGTTTCAGCAAGATCGGCTTGTGCAGGAAAGATAAATTGTAGGTTATCAGGATTCGAAGCAATCTTATAAAAATCTTCCGCATCCTCAAAGAGAAAAGGTCGTAAATACAACCTTTGTGTTTCAATTAGTGAATAGGCAGCTAAGTGCGTCCAAATATTCATGTCAAACTCCATTGTTCGTGTATTCAGCCGCCACTATCAGGCCCCTAGGTCGGTCACTATTCCTCTACCAACTGGATATCTGCTCCAAGTTGGGTCAATTTATGAATAATATCTGAATACCCGCGAAGGATGTATTCCACATTTGTAATTTCTGTTGTTCCAGAAGCCATCAGACCTGCGATCACTAAAGCCGCACCAGCTCGAAGATCCGTCGCTTTCACACTGGATCCTGTCAATTGATTTGGCCCTTCATAGATAATATGGTCGTTCAAGGTCGAAATAGTGGCCCCCATTTTAGCCAATTCTGGCACATGGTTGACCCGCTTTTCATAAATCGTATCAACGATTCGACCACGTCCTGCTGCTGTTAAGAGCAAAGGTGTGATCGGTTGTTGCAAATCAGTCGCAAAACCAGGATAAGGAGACGTTTTGATCTGGATCGCCTTCAAGCCCGTCTGCTTTTCTACAAAGATGCTATCTTCAGAAATGGTCATACGCACACCCATTTCCTCTAACTTGGCAATATAGCTCTCTAAATGTTCATACAGGACATTGTTGATCTGGATACCTTCTCCGATAGCAGCTGCAAGGGCAATATAGGTTCCAGCTTCGATGCGATCTGGAATCACCTGATGTCTAGTTCCATGCAACTGTGGAACACCATCAATGATAATAATGTCTGTCCCTGCTCCCCGAATATGGGCTCCCATGTTGTTGAGCAAGGTCACCACATCGATAATCTCAGGTTCTCGCGCAGCATTTTCAATCACTGTCCGTCCCTTAGCTTTGACCGCCGCCAAAATCGTATTGATCGTTGCACCGACACTAACTGTATCCATGTAGATGTTAGCTCCTTGAAGAGGCCGACCTTCAGTTGCAAGCTTCATACTAGAGCCATCCATAGTCATAGTGGCTCCCATCGCTTCAAAGGCCTTCAAATGCAAATCAATCGGACGTGGGCCAAGGTCACACCCACCAGGAAGCCCAACCGTTGCTTGACCATAGCGCCCTAACAAGCTGCCATAGAAATAATAGGAAGCTCGCAGACTATTGATCTTTCCAAATGGCATAGGCATATTCTTCACTCCACGTGGATCAATGATCAAGCTGTCTTCATTGCGCTCAATCTTAGCCCCCATGATGGTCATGATTTCAATCAGACTCGCCACGTCGGAGATATCCGGTACCCCGTCAAGGGTCACGATATCATCCGCCAGAATGGTCGCCGGAATCAGGGCTACTACGCTATTTTTTGCACCACTAATGGACACCTCTCCTTTTAGAGGGCGACCACCATTTATTACAATTTTTTTCATCTTATTAATTTATTAGTTCTTTCAAGTCTTTTTCCTTTTACTATCGTTTTTTTAACGGAAATAAAAGGGACAACGTATTCAAAATACTGCATCTATTATACCACAGATCGCCCTATTTTTCCATCTGTAGGAATTTTCAAAACGAAAAAAAGCTAGGATCATCTTGACCCTAACTTTTGCATTTCAACTAATCATTTTACAGCTTCTTTCAAGGTTTCCACCTTGTCTAAACGCTCCCATGGAAGGTCGATATCTGTCCGTCCCATATGGCCATATGCTGCTGTTTGACGGTAGATTGGACGCTTGAGGTCGAGCATTTGGATAATGCCTGCAGGACGAAGATCAAAGATTTGACGCGCTGCTGCCTCTAATTTGCTCTCAGCAACAGTACTTGTACCAAAGGTATCGATACGAACAGATACTGGATGAGCCACCCCGATCGCATAAGCCAATTGCACTTCTGCCTTCTTAGCAAGACCTGCTGCTACGATATTCTTGGCAATGTAGCGAGCTGCATAAGAAGCGGAACGGTCTACCTTCGTCGCATCCTTACCAGAGAAGGCACCACCACCGTGACGTGAATAACCACCATAAGTATCCACAATGATCTTACGACCTGTCAAACCAGAGTCTCCTTGAGGCCCACCGATAACGAAACGACCTGTTGGGTTGATGAAGAATTTGGTCTCATCATCAATATAAGAAGCTGGAATCACTTCCTTGATAACCTTGTTAATCACATCTTCGTGGATTTGTTGGTTGCTGACATCTTGATCGTGTTGAGTTGAAATAACCACCGTATCCACGCGCACTGGACGATCATTTTCATCGTACTCAACCGTAACTTGAGATTTCGCATCTGGACGAAGATAGCTGATTTCCCCAGACTTACGAAGCTCTGCCAAACGACGAACCAACTTGTGGCTGAGTGAGATTGGAAGTGGCATAAGTTCTTCTGTCTCATCCACCGCAAACCCAAACATGAGACCTTGGTCTCCTGCTCCAATCAAATCAAGTGGATCTTGATCTGCATTTCCACGTACTTCCAAGGCTTCGTTTACCCCTTGGGCAATATCAGGAGATTGTTCCACCAAAGATGGGTGTACTCCTACAGTCTCAGCAGAGAATCCATATTCTGTATTGGTATAACCAATCTCTGCAATCGTATCTCGAACAACCCGGTTAATATCCACATAAGCCGTCGTTGAAATCTCACCAAAGACATGCACGGAACCAGTATAAACAGCTGTTTCTGCAGCCACGTGAGCTTCAGGATCTTGCTCTAAAATAGCATCTAAAATAGCATCTGAAATTTGGTCTGCAATCTTATCTGGATGCCCCTCAGATACTGATTCAGACGTGAAAAGTTTACGTTCTGACATAAAAATGTCCCCCCTTAAAAAATATTGTTATAGAGTTACAAAGTACTGATAGATAGACTATCACCTTATCGGGACCATATAACACTTCATTATAACACATTACCAATGATATGGAAAATTATTTTGTAAGAAGCCTATTAGATCAGTTTTTTTAGTCTATGAACGACCTAATTATACCGACTTGAATATAGTTCTCAAAGTTCCTAAAAAGTTCACAAAAAAATACCCATAGGGTATCTATCAATTAACGAGTCCAGTAGGCAAGATCTAGCACCCTCACACGGTACTTCTTTATCTTCAAAAATAGTAGGTAACCGCACAGCAATGGATGCTATTACATAGTTAAATTACAACATATTTATAAAAATCTTCAATCCCATCTACACTAGTCACTCTCCATTTTTAAACAACACAGTTCCAATCAATACCAGCACTCCTACCACAAGCGGTGGTATATGATTAATCACCCAATCCGGATCACCCGCAGCAATAAATGAAAAAACATAAATAGCTGCTGCTATATAAAGAGTTGTTTTATTGCCCTTTGCTTTTCCATTCCACAAGAGGATAGTTGCAATAACAAAGCTAATCATATGGATTCCCAAAAAGTACAAAAAGCCACCAGCCCACGCTCCCATTGAAAAGAGACCTAATAAAAGTAAAACTGTATAAGCAATGGCTATGAACAAGGCAAAAGAAAGTATTGCAGAAGTCCCAACTCTCTTCTCTGGCTTCATTTCATTGTTCGGAAAAAGACTTTCATCTGAAGCATATGCCTCATTTTCTTTATCTACTTCAGGATTTTTTTGTTGATCTGTCATAACTTTCTCCTAACATTTTTAGTTATTCTTTCAAATAATAGCGCTTAAAAATAGAGCGGAAGAACTGATTTAACTATCTCTTTGATCGACCCGAATACTTTTTATTGAGTAGAGTTGACCATACCTATTTTTTGATTAAGAGCTTTTCTCTTCTTTAACCAGGAGTGTTCCGATTAAATCCAAAATACCTAAACATAAGGGAGCAATTCGAAATATTTCCCAGTCCGGATCAAAAGCCAAGATGATAGACAGCAGATAGAGTCCAACACTCGCATAGAGAAGGCTTTTATTCCCCTTCTTCATCCCTAGTCGAATTAGAGAGGCTCCAATCGCAAGACTTAATAAGTTTGGACCAAGGAAAATCAAAACGACAAATCCCCAACCTTCACCCCAAGGTGCAAAGTAAAAGAAAAACAATACAAGATAGATAATGGATAGGTAAAAGGTTACTGAAAGAAGAATAGAATGTAAGCTATTTTCTTTTGGAGGATTCTGAACAAATATAGAATTGGGATAATCTTCACTGATCTTGCTATGTTCTTTATTTTCCTCAAAATGTTTCTCTTGGTTTGTCATCACTTTCTCCTTCCTTTCTTATATTTTTATGTTTTTCCTTTAACACCATTATTCTTGATTCCATCATTCCTTTCATGGTATCCATCTATTCAATGCTATCTCTTAACATTAATTTGGACAGGTTTCCAATTAGATTGCTAACATATCATGAAATAGACTGGAAATCTTCCCTAAATAAAATCAGCCTCTGCAATAGCTCGTTTCACTTCTTCAATTGGTAAATTGACCAGTTCTACTTCTTTTTCACGGTAGAGATACTCGGCATATTCATCAATTCGATACTGATGAATGTATACCACTCTCTTGCAACCGACTTGAAGCAATTGCTTGGTACAATTGAGACAAGGAAAATGCGTCACATAAGCTGTAAAGCCCTTGGGAATTCCACGTTCAGCTCCTTGCAAAATCGCATTGACTTCCGCATGAATTGTCCGGACACAATGTCCCTCGACCATGAGGCAGCCATCCTCTAGACAATGATCTGTCCCAGAAACGGACCCATTATAACCCGTTGCAATGACCTTATTATCCTTAACCAGAACGGCCCCTACCTTAGCGCGATTACAGGTCGCTCGATTCGAAATCAGTAAGGCCTGTGCTGCAAAATATTCATCCCATGCTAGTCGATTGTGTGTCACCTTTGTATCCTCCATCTCTCCTCATATTGCTTACGATTATTTTCATTATAGCATGAAATCAACAAGAAAAAAAGACTGAGAAAATCTTCCCAGTCTTATAAATATTATTTAGCAAGTTTTGCTTTCGCTGCATCTGCAAGAGCTGTGAAAGCTACTGCATCGTTAACAGCCAAGTCAGCAAGCATTTTACGGTTAACTTCGATCTCAGCCAATTTCAAACCATGCATCAATTGTGAGTATGAAAGTCCATTCAAACGAGCTGCCGCATTGATACGTGTGATCCACAATTTACGGAAGTCACGTTTCTTTTGACGACGGTCACGGTATGCATAGTAGTAAGAGTTCATTACTTGTTCTTTTGCAGTACGGAACAAGATATGTTTAGCTCCATAGTAACCTTTAGCTAATTTAAGAATACGTTTACGACGTTTGCGTGATACAACGCCACCTTTAACACGTGCCATTTATATTTCCTCCAATATTTCCTAGAATTCTTTACTTACGAATACGCGATTATTTCAAGCGAGTAAGCATTGCTTTGATACGTTTGAAATCTCCTGCATGCACCATAGATGCTTTACGAAGATGACGACGTTGTTTCTTAGTTTTTCCGTGGAAACGGTGAGAAGTGTAAGCACGGAAACGTTTAAGTCCACCAGAACCTGTACGTTTGAAACGTTTAGCTGATGCGCGGTGTGTTTTTTGTTTTGGCATGATATTTTCTCCTTTTTTTAACTTTCTGACAGATTATTTCTTGTCAGTTGCTGGCGCCAACTGCATGAACATTTGACGTCCATCCATCTTAGCTCGTTGTTCGATGATCGCCACATCTTGTGTCGCTTCAGCGAAGTCGGCTAAAACTTTAGCACCAATCTCTTTGTGGGTAATCATACGACCCTTAAAGCGAATGGATACCTTCACTTTATTTCCTTTTTCAAGGAATTTGCGAGCATTGCGAAGTTTTGTATCGAAATCACCCTTGTCAATCACTGGGCTCAAACGAACTTCTTTCACGGTAACAACGCTTTGTTTTTTGCGTTGTTCTTTTTGCTTCTTCTGGTACTCAAATTTGAACTTACCGTAGTCCATAATTTTCGCAACAGGAGGTTTAGCTTGAGGTTGAATGAGAACCAAGTCAACATTAGCGTCGTCCGCAAGTGCTTGCGCTTCGCTAAGTGGTTTGATACCCAATTGCTCACCTTCAAGACCGATTAAGCGAACTTCACGTACACGAATTTCATCATTGATGAATAAGTCTTGCTTTGCTATGGTTTTCACCTCTTTTTTATTATTCGAGAAAAACAAAGAACGGACCTGCAAAACAGGCCCGAACTACATGATGTATTTCATTACTGAAACTTGATCCGTAGGGGCCAGGCAACTTGCGTCACAAGGCGAGAAGTTCTCACTTCTGCTTTTCTCAACTTTTATATGATATCAAGTTTTTTATTCTTTGTCAAGAAGTTTTTTTGCTTTTTCTTCAATAAAGGCAACAACGTCTGCAATTCCAACACCCGTGGTGTCAAAATGAATGGCATCTGCTGCAGGTTTCAAAGGAGAAACGGCACGGTGGCTGTCCTTATAGTCCCGCTCAGCGATTTCTTTTTTCAGCAATTCAAGATCCGCTGTAATGCCCTTCTCAACATTTTCCTTATAGCGACGTTCTGCCCTCTCCTCCACAGAAGCAACCAAAAAGATCTTTAATTCTGCATGTGGAAGGACAACTGTCCCAATATCACGACCATCCATAACAATGCCACCTTCTGCTGCAATCTCTTGCTGTAGAGCGACAAGTTTTTCACGGACTGGCGCAAGTGCTGCAACCCATGAGACATTATTGGTCACTTGGTTATCGCGAATCGGGTGGGTAATATCCACATCTGCTACAAAAACGAGCTGTTCTCCGTCTTCCGAACGACCAAAACTAATCGGATACTGATCTAAAAGGTCTAACAAGTCATCAACCTGTTCGGCTGTCAATTTATTTTGCAAAGCTAGATAAGTCGCTGCACGATACATAGCCCCCGTATCTAGATACGTATAGTCTAGATCCTTAGCAATGATCTTCGCAACCGTTGACTTTCCACTAGAAGCCGGTCCATCAATAGCAATTTGAATTTGTTTCATGCTGTGCTCAACTCCTACTGAATCTTAACGACATCACCAGGATTGGCATACCATGATCCTGTAGACATGTGAGATGGATTTAACTGTTCCAATTGAGCAATGGAAATGCCGGCACGCGCTGCAATAGCTGCTTCCCCTTCTCCTGCTTGAACAGTAATCGTTCCTTCTTCAGAGTTTTCATTTTTCGAACTGTCCTCGGTAGCTTCTTGTTTGTTCTTTGCCGCAGGGGCGGATGATTTCTGTTCAACCTTGGTCTCACCATTATAGAATCCAGACATTTGTTTGGATTTGTTGCTGCCACCTGTTGAAAGGAAAATCAACAAGCAGACCATCGCCACTACTACTACAAAGAAAATAATGGCTAAAATCGTCAATAGACGATCTGCCTTAATTCCGTTTAACTTACTCGTTCTTTTCAATGTTTCTTCTCCATCATCGTAAATATCTTCTTCCCATGGTTCTTTTGCCATGACTTCCTCCTTGTTTTTTCTCGTAAAAATCATTACAATAGAAGTATGAAAGTTACGTTAATTCCAGATCGTTGCATCGCTTGCGGTCTCTGTCAGACCTATTCTGAATTATTTGATTACCATGACAATGGCATCGTTAAATTTGTTGCTGAAGAGGACGACCTCCTAGAAAAGGAAGTTCCTGTCACAAACGATGTTCTCGAGGCTATTAAAGAATGCCCCACTCATGCTCTCTTAAAAGATTAAGAGGGCTTTTTATTTGTCTGCATAATACATCTCGTAGTAATCCACATGGATGAAGTTATCCGTCAGGATTACTTCTCCCTTAAAATAAGGATTTAAGGCAAGTGCATTGATAAAGTATTTTTTCGGCCATTTGCGCATACAGAATGTCCGACTGCGCGAACCGTCATTAAAAATGAGCTTGATTGATTTCTTATTTACTTCGACCTTTTCGATCGAGTCAATCTTCACCTTGATTGGAGTAAAAGGATTAGCTGTAATAATCCGCAAGATCCCGTCTTCATAGATCGTGAAGTAACGATGAACTCCAATCGCGAGCAAGACCATAAATAAAAAGAACGAAAACAAAACTAGCGTTGGCACACTAGAGCTCTCATACATCAAGGCCAGTCCAATAAAGACCGGAATCACTGCAATGGACCAATAAGTCACAAGTATTGATAAGTCCGGTTGCCAATGATAATGGACCTTTCCAAATATCTTAATCATGAGCGTACCCCCATCTAATAGTTTAGCATAAAAAACAAAAAAAAGGGAGCTAGACAGCTAAAATCACAAAGATTTTTACCTGCTAGCCTCCTTTTAATTTGATCGGTTAGTTGGAACTTTAAAGAAGTCTTTAGATAGGTAACCTTTCCCACTAATCAAGTCATATTCAACCATTTTTAAATCATCCGCAATCTCTAACGCTTCTCCTTCTAAAGCCTTTTTATCGACACTTGCTTTTTTCAACACTTCCGTCAACAAAGCATAGTAAGGCGAAACTTTTGAATTGGTCTGTTCAAAAACCAAAGCAGAGAAATCACTTGAATTGACCAAAGGATAATTCAATTTTGGTGCATCAAAATTACTCCAAATGAAGTAGTCTGTCTGATACTGACTCTCCGGATTATTCTTAAAGGCAGACTCAGGATAGAGACCTGGCAAGTGATCCCCATAAAATACCACTGTAATCTTCTTATCTATTTTAGAAAGACTTTCCAGGAAGGATTGGGTAGCGGTGTCTGTTTGTGAAAGCAAGCGACTGTAAAAGGTTAGTTTTGAATTTTCTTCATCACTAAACCCTTTACCTTTACCATCCAAAGATTCTGGATTTGCTTCCAACCACGGTGTATGATTTTGCATGGTCATTACAGAAAAGAATTGTCCGGTTTTGTCGTTTAAATTATCTAGAACAATATTATAAGTGGATTCATCACTCGGACTGATTCCTTCATTTCTATATTTGATCCCTTTTGTATTGGTCGTAATGAAATCTTTGAAATCTAACCGCGAATACACAATATCCCGAGAATAATTCGATTTACCTGCCAAGTGAACAGCAACCTTATTCTGTTTCGAGTATGCATTACTGATAGATGGCACATCATGGATCTTAGGAAGGACTTCCGTATACAAGACAGATACAGTTTGCGATAAATTGTAGAAAGGTAAACCTGTCAGAGTCTGGAACTCCATATTTGCAGTTCCACCCCCATAACCATCCGATTGCATTTGCCCACTCGTATGGGTCTTCATGATATTCTCAATATTTGGAATTGGATTTTGCGTCAGTTCTACTCCCTCAACTTTTCTAGGATCAGAAAAGCTTTCACTCAGTATATAGATGACTGTTTGATCGTTTAAGTAGTTACTTCTCTCCTTATTGATCTCATTCGACAAATTAGTATATTTTTTGACTATCTTTTCAAGACGTTCTTTTGAATAACCATCCGGTTTTAGAATAACTTCTGTTGTTAATTGATTCATCCAAACATAGGACAAGCCCTTATAACGTGCATTGGTCGTATTGCCTAGCCAATTAATATCCTGATAATTGTTCAGGGTGCTAATAATTGGTACATTGGCCTTGATCTTACCGTTTTCTTTATCACTGAATATTCCATTGACACTCTTAAAACACAAGAGCATCATAGCGATAGCTACAATTTGAATTTTCCATGAGGAAATAATTCTTCCCTTGAACAGGTACTTTTTCCCAACAATTAGTAGACAAACCAGAAAGACCACCAATAAAAGGATGTAGAACATTTGCGCTTTGTCCACAAAACTCAAAAGGGTCATTGGTTTACTTAGCCAAGTTAAATCACTCGGTAAAACTGGTTCATTCCTCATTCCAAACTTAATGGAATTAGCAACCACAAAAGCTATGGAAACAATGGAAATGAGACAGGTAGCGATCCAATATTGATTGATACAAAAATAAACTAAGATGAGGATCGCTGTCAGAATGAGAATTTGAAATATGATGGCATCTGGAATCGTGTAATGAACGCCTAAGAAGGGTTCTGTTCGACCTAAACTAAATTGGATAAAATAATTCAATACGATTGCAATAGTGGTACTAGAGAAGAACACTAAAGAGAAACTCGGTTTGTTCTTGACAAAATCTCGCTGCCCTTTTGTGTATAAAAATCCAAGCAAGGAAATCAACGGGAATAGAAAGTATAAGAATTCATTCGTCAACCAGAATTGTTGGGCTGAGTATTTGCCAATTTCAAACGCCTTATACAAAAAATTATCCGTCCTGTAAATAAGGGTAGAAAAATTTTTATCTGTTACGATAAAAGTGATCAAGAGTTGTGACAAAACCAGATACTGGTAGTTCTCGCCTATCTCTTCTACTCCTTTTTTCCGACTAGGCAACTTATCATAACGCTGTCGCAATAGAACCAAACCACCTGTAGAAGCAAACAAAAGGAAAATGACAAGGAAGGAATCCGTTCTAAAGAATGGATTCTGATCAAAATTCCAAACCTTGTATTTTGGATTATTCAAATAGATCGTGATTTCCGTCAAATAAGATAGAGTATTGTAAACCAAATAACTTACAACCAGTTTGAATGGAAACCATTTTTTAAAATTGAACTGGGATAATATTGGAACTAATAGTAGGAAACTTATTCCAAATAAAATTCCTAAAAAATTGACATATTGTAAGACTGTACCAGTTGCCTTGTTGTGAACAGCAAGATTATTCTGGGCTAGATAAAAATTAAAAAAAGAAAATAGAACGAAAGTAATCACATAATACCACTGGGTTCTTGAGACTTTCGATAAAACTGAGAGGATAAATTCCTTAATATTAAACTCTTCTTTCCGTTTCATTATTTCACTTTCTTTATCATTCTTTTTACTATATATTTCACAGCTCTTGCTGGACCGATTACGATATACTTCAAGGCTCCTTTGATCCCACCGATTTGATTAAAGTCTACAAAGGTATGGGGTTGAAGATCTTCGCGATTGTTCAATTGCTTATTATCAATAAATGGTGTGAGAACATGTGGGTTTTGGGAGATTCTAAAGTCGTACTTTTGATCCCAAGCAATATAGATCAACAAACGTTCGATCGCATGAAGGATCGAATTTTGAGGAAGAGGTTCAGCCGGGACATCTGCTGCTGTCAAATTCAAATCAAAGAGTGGTTTCAAAGCATCATATTTAAACCAAACAAAGGTCCCATAGCTCATGACAAAGGTATTGAGATTCTTGAAATCAATTGTCTTGGTAGCATTCATCTGTTCCCAGAGCTTGTTCATCTCTGGTGAAATAAGAGCTTCATTCCAGGCAACCACTATTCGATTGTAACGGAAGAAAGTTGGAATATCTGCAATAGTAATTCCGACTTTTGGATTGGCTTCCATATTGGCTAGGATTTGATCAGCCGGCTTGACCAACATCTCGATCAATTCTTTCCGCCAAGATTCACCTGCCCAAAAATCTGCTTCTTTGGATTTTTTGGTATGGAAATGACCTACATAATCATAACGGGAGAGGTGCTCTTTTAGGAGCAACATTGGCAACACATCCCGTCCAATGTTTCCAGTCACCACAACCGTGGCATCTTGTGCTCGATGAGAAAGAATTTTCTCAATAGCCTGCTTCTTCTCTTCTACATCTGTCGTAATCCATAAGTCATAGGTGAAATGAAATGCTTGGAAAGCATCTAGAAATTCTTCCAAGAGGTCCACATAAAAGACATGGAGATGAACCGCAACTTTTCTATCGAAATTCTCTGCCAATTCTTGGTTTTTCACGTACTTACGCGATAACAAATACGGATAGTCCGGACGATCAATCATAGACATGTGGTTGAGGATCAAATCTAATGGATAGTCCGATATACGTTCCAATTCGTCAAAAATGTAAGGGATGATTCCTTCATTATTCGCAATAGTTTTGACTTTGATAAAAGGAACCTTATGACGGAGAATCGCTGTAGGATTGTAGTAAGAAAAGTCCGGATAGAGCATCCCTGTGGTGTCTTCATGAATGGTATCAAAGACCGTCGTATAGCGAAAACCAGCATCCAAGAAATTCGTTGTGACCTTGGTTTCATAGTTATCAATCACATCTTGAACATTGGTAAAGTCTTGAACACCCTGCCAAAATTCTAGGAAGGCGCTTGATGTCAACACCTGTTTTTTAAAACTGAGATAATAACTCTGAATATGCTCGTTAAAATCCTTGTCTTTCCGGTAATTGGTCATTCCCCAGAAATCCACTTCATCATCATGTTCAAACTGCTGATAAATGGGGTCTAGATCCCAAAGCGGTCCAAAACAGGTATCATTCATGAGGGTAACCGAATCAAAATGAGCCAGTTGGTCAAAGCCAACTGTCTTCATTCCATCCCGCCAAGCCGCAAAGTCAAAGCCACTATTTTGGCGCTCTAGAATATCGTCTACCAGATGCTGTGCTACTAAATTAGACTTCACATCTTCTGGTAGCTGACTATTGGAGATAAAGACCACCCGTGAATACAAGGGGCGAATCTTCTCTAATTGATAGAGTACATGCCCACTAATAAAATTAAACTTATTGTAGTGAACATATAAAAGTAAACGTTGCATATTATTTCCTTATTCTAAAGAATTTCAAGATTTTTGTTGGAATGGTCCAACGGCGAGAATGGATGACGGAATTGTATTCATGAGATAATTTTTTATGATTCTCATGTAAGTTGAATAGGTGTCTGCTAAATTCTTCGTCACTTTCTTTTTCATAGGAGAATTGAAATTGATTACCCGAACTATTCGAAAGATCAAACAGAATATGTGGATGGGTATTAAAGAAAACCAGAACATCCTCGAAATCAATTCCGTTTGAAGTTACAAGAGGAATTTCTCTTTGATCCTCCAATGCAATCAATGACAATTTATTATAGGATCCCGGAAATTCTGAAAGTAATATTTTTAGACTCTTTTCCTTTTCAAGCTGGAAGATAATAGAGCCCTTATTTTCCATTCTCTCTTTTGTTATTTCATGGTAGGCTGAGTGGAGTCCATCGTGTGAAGCTGAAATCACCACTTGAGATTTACCAATCACTTCGAGATCACGATTATTGAATTTCATCCCCAAAAATCGAGCATACTTAGAGGAAAGCTTTTGGTTACCAATTGGCGTTTCTACTTCAATGTTATCTTTAAAAACAGCATAGATCGTCTTAAGATTATATTTCTTTCGAGCGAGTTCTTGATCCAGTAATTGTTTTTCTTTAAAGCTATCAAAATTCTCAATCACTGTAGCCATTTGTTGACTTAGCAGATCTCTTTCTCCTAGTGGATATAAATTCCCAGATTCTAAAAATTTACTCGAAGACAAATGACCTAAATTATCAGAAATAATTGCCGGAACACCATTTAAAACTGATTCCACAAATACTAAAGAAAATGTTTCTAATTTAGCAGGCAAGACGAGGATATCTTTCTCTGTCACCAAAGACCATGGATCTGAGTGAAAACCAACAAAAGTTACATGATCTAGATGATGATTTTGAATATAGTCATCCATCAACCTTTTGTACTGCTCATCCCATCCTCCGATAAAGACCAGTTCAATATCTTTCCGATTTAACTGATTATAAGCAGTGAGCAACTCAAGCTGATTTTTCCGTTCATTAATCCCACCAATGGATACAAAACGAGAAATAGTAGAATTCTTGAGAGGTCGCTCTTGAACTTCTGTATAGGGGATAAACGGAATCAATTTATCAGTCGTAAAATAATTCGTTAGAGTCTGGTACAATTCCCCTTCTACTACAAAAATTTTATCAGACAAATCATCGATTAAAGGAATTAATTCCTTATAATAACCGAACTCACCAAAAGGAAATTCATGAATAATATAAAAATGTCTGACCTTTTCACATGCAGCTGCAATAGCACCCTGAAACACATTGACTGTATTCGAAATAACCAGTTCGATTTGTTCATTCTGGATGATTTCTCTTACTTCCTCAATATTCTTTTGTTGAGAAGCTTGAATTTCTAAATCCAAAATATCTAGCGTTTTAGACTCAGGCCACCACCACTGATTCGTTTTTAACTGAAATAGTTTAATTCCAGTTATATCCATATGACGGAGATAGTCTTTATCAATGTTCGGAGCATTATCCGGTATCACATTGTAAACTTCGTGACCTTGCTGAACCAACAATTTCATTAAGTTCACAATCGCTACTTCTGCTCCACTAAACATGGCTCCAACAGGAGAAACAAATAAAATTTTCATAGCCTATACCAAAGAAATTATTCCCACTTGCCTTGACGAATTAACAATCCGGTAGAAGAATCCAACTCCGAACGATTTGTTCGATCCACAACCCGATCAATTGAAAAGATAGGAGGGTTCGTTGTCGATAATATTGCTAAGTTTTCTTGATTTTCATCTCTTAAAAATGCTACTAATCTTAACTTCACATGATTAAAGTACGGTAACTTACATTTATAGGTAACTTTTTTGGGACCAATGCCAGATAATGGAATATCCATGGAATTATCGTTATACAGTCCATTTCCAGTAGAAATATCAACAAATGAAAAGGCTATATGAGGATTAACAGACTCATCTAATAGATTAAATGAAAACTCAATCACCACCTCATCATCAGGAGCTACTTTCTTAGGAGAAAGCAATCTAGCTGTGAAACCTTCAACTTCCGTTGTAACCAAGCCCTCATCTTCATTTCCATTATGATGGGAGTTCGATTCCAAATTGTCAAAACTATATTGATCAGAAACGTCAAAAGGATCACCAATGGCCTTCACCAAACCATTTTCAATTAAAACAGCCTTGTTACAATATTTCTTGACAGCTCCCATATCATGGGTAACCAGGATCGTGGTCTTCCCTGATTTCTTGCGTTCTTGGAAGTAATCATTACACTTGCGCTGGAAGGCCTCATCTCCTACTGCTAGGACCTCGTCCAAAATCAAGATATCTCCTTGGGCCTTAATGGCAACTGAAAAGGCTAACCGAACCTGCATCCCTGATGAGTAGTTCTTAAGCTTTTGGTTCATGAATTCATGCAACTCGGCAAAATCTACGATATCATCATACATGGCATCAATTTCAGCTGTCGAGAAGCCCAGCATAGCTCCATTCATATAGACATTTTCTCGACCCGTCAGTTCTGGGTTAAAGCCCACTCCAAGCTCAATAAAAGACACCAGTTTCCCATCGATGGTGACGGTGCCTTTTTCTGGCACATAGATTTCAGAAATAATTTTCAAGAGAGTCGATTTTCCAGAACCATTTCTTCCGAGGATCCCGAAAAAGTCTCCTTTTTCTACTTCAAAAGAAATATCCTTAAGCACATGTTGTTCTTTATAGCCTTTGATTCCTTTGAAGCGATTGACCAGGGCAGTTCGAAGACTATTGGTCGCCTCTGTTGGCAACTTAAAGTACTTGCTGACATGGTCTACTTTTACTGCAATTTGTTTATCTGTCATTAGAGAATCTCCGCAAATTTCTTAGCATGTTTGTTAAAGTAAGCAAAGCCAGCAACAAAAATAAGAATTGGTAAAACATAAGGAATCAAAACCAAGAACTTATTTTCCACCAAAAGCCATACAGGAGTATTGGCCTTATCAATCAAGAAGTAACGCATGTCTTGAATAATCTGAGCCAAGGGATTCATCATGACCAACTTAGCGGCCCATGGATTGCGGTCTGCAATAAAGGTTATCGGATAGATAATTGGCGTCGCATACAAGCCGGCTTGCAAGAGTACTTCCCAGACTTGTCCAAGATCGCGGAAACGAACAAAAAATGTCGCTAAGATCAAAGCGCACCCTGTTGCCATCAAGAATAACTCAAAGAACAACGGAATCACCATCAAAGCTGTCCAAGAAAATGTCACCCCATTAAAGAATGAAAAAATCAAGACCACTACAAGGTTAATGACAAAGTTGATGGCTGCTCCTGAAATCGCTGACAAGACAATGATATGTTTGGAGAAATTCAACTTCCGCAATAGGTCGCCTCGACTAACGATCGACACCATCCCCATGGATGTTGCTTCTGAGAAGAATCCCCAGATTACATTGGCCAACAAGAGGGCAACTGGGAAATGGGGCACATCTCCACCCAAACGTAAGAATCGGATGAAGACAATATACATGATCGTAAAGGTCATCAAGGGCTTTAAAATCGACCAAAGATAACCAATTGCTGATCCTTGGTAGCGTAATTTAAAGTCTGTTTTGATTAATTCTCTTAATAAAATTCGATTTTTCTGACTAAAAACGTCAAACATTATTTTTTACCTCGATATGCAAACTTTGTCAGAATCAAGCTGGTAAACACAAAGGTGTGAAAAGCCCGGTTCTTACGGTAACCATACTGACGAATACGTCTCAGACGTTCTTTTAGTGGAACGTCCATAATGGTGACAAAGTTTTCAATAATTTCATTAGTTTGGGAACTGACAGGCAGATCCAATAAATTTTTTGCTTGTTCTTGACTGGACTCGATGAGATTCCAATATTTAGCAAACAGAATATGAGGGCGAACCCAGTTTTTAACCCGTTTTCTGAGGGTGCGAGCCCCCAGAACGTTGCTACTGTGCTGCCGGTACAATTCTGTCGGCTGATCGATATAGATCAACTTCCCAAAGGCCGTTGCCAACAAGGCCAAATACCAATCATGCATAAGGAGGGCATGTTTTTCTTGACCCGTCCATAACTCCGCCAACGCGTGATTAATCATGGCTACACCACCAGTTACCGTATTTTCCGTCAGCTCTTGAATCAGTTCTGTATTGGCATGATCAGACTGGGTGCGAATCATGCTCTCATGTTGAACATTCAAGTTTTCATCGACCACTTTTAAATCTGTGTAGACCAGCAAAGGCACTTCTTGAGGGTGCTTCTCGGCTTCTGCTACCTGAAGTGCAATCTTATCTGGTAACCAGACATCATCTTGGTCACTGAAGCAATAAAAATCTGCTTTTTCATATTTCAGAAGCGCATGGAAGCTCTTGATAACACCGAGATTTTCGATAGCACCCTGGTTAATAAAGTGAATACGCTCATCCTGGGCCACCAACTCTTGAATGATCTCCACCGTACCGTCTGTTGACCCATCATCTCGGATCAAGAGTTGCCAGTCTTGATAAGTCTGGCCTTTGATACTTTTGACCTGCTCTTTTAGATACTGTTCACCATTATAGGTGGACAACAAGATATTTACTTTCATGATAAGAATAATTCCTCGTACTCACCTACAATTTTTTCCCAGGTAAAGTTTTGCTTCATATTGGCTTTGGCTCGTTGACCCCATTCAGATACATCTTCTAAAGAATCGACATGGTTAATCAAATGCGCCAAATTCCCAGTTTCTTTAGTCCAATAGTGAGCCGTGTCCTTAGCGACCGTTTGGTTAAAGGAGACTCCCAAAACTAAATTCAGATCCGTCTGAGCGAGAGCCTCTAAAAGACCAGGATTGGTTCCGCCCACTTCATGACCATGGATATAAGCAAAGGCTTCTTTACGGATATACTTCAACAGGTCTTGATCATAGACCGTCCCTACGAACTTGACGCGCGGATCCTGATCAAATCCAGTCCAAGTTCGTAACTCTTCAAAATAAGGATTACCTTCATTGTTACAAATGATCACTAAATCGCGTTTGCTTGAAGAGGCCATAAATTCACGAATGGCAGTCTCATAATTATTTTCTGGGACAAAGCGACCCAAGATCAAGTAATAGTTCTTCTCTTGTGTCTGCCACTTCTGATAAAGTTCTCTGACCTTCCAATCCTGACTGGTTAGGCTAGTCGGAGACAAGTCCGTTCCATAGGCAATATAGGTCGTCTGGGACCAAGGATAGGCTTCCTTGATATAGGACTCAATGCCCGGATTGTCAGATATTACCAAGTCAGCGTGGCGCGTCATGATCTTTTCAGAATATTTGAGATAAGCTTGAATCGGTTTGGCCCACTTGGCCCGCTTCCACTCCAGTCCATCTGGGTTGATATAGAATTGCCCGCCCAATTTATGGATCTTGCGCGCAAAAGGCGCCACAAAGGCTCCGATTGTATTGCCCAAGACGTAAAAAATCGGCTGTTCAATTCCTTGTTTCTTAATAAGCTTCAAAGCATAGTTGATGGCCATCATATCATAGGCAATGACACGCGCAGGCCCAAGCTTAAGGGGGTTAATGGTAAAACAATCGACACCCTGGTAGTCAAAATGTTGATAAGCTTGATCATTAGAAAGGCAGGCAACATGGTACTGGATATCTGGAGACACTTGATGCGAAACCAATTGGTCCACAAAAGTCTCAAAACCGCCATATTGAGCCGGAAGTCCACGACTTCCGATAATAAAAACATGTTGCATAGAGTTCCCTTTCAAATCATTCACAGTCTATTCAATTATACCATTTTCTAGGCTTTTTGCCTAATCCAAACAGAAAAGCGACCCTCAAGGGCCGCTTCCATTTGATCTTATTTCACTTCTTGTTTATAAAATTCTTTCAAGGCATCCTTCCAGGTTGGAATAACGAATCCTGTAGCTTTCGCTTTTGCCAAACTCATTGTGGAGTTAAGTGGGCGTTTAGCTTTAGCAGGGAATTGGCTGGAATCCACTGGCTTCACTTCTACATCCATATCTTTGAGGATCTCAACTGCAAAGTCATACCAAGTTGTATCTTCTGCTGCATCATTTGAAAGGTGGTAATAACCATATTCCTTACGGTTTTCAGCCAAATAAGTCATAAACTCTGCAAGAGTACGGGTCCAGGTCGGACGACCATGTTGGTCATTAACAACTGTAAGTGTTTTGTGAGTCTTGGCTAAGTTCTGCATGGTGAAGACAAAGTTCTTACCGTAGTTTCCAAAGACCCAAGCCGTACGGATGATATAAAAGCTAGACACATACTTCTCAACTAATTCTTCCCCCATACGTTTGGTACGACCGTACTCTGTTTGAGGATCTGGTTGATCGTCTACTTCCCATTCTTGTCCCACTGGTTTATTCCCATCAAAAACGTAGTCGGTTGAGATATAGACCAAGGTTGCACCATGCTTTTCAGATGCTTTTGCTACATTTTCTGTACCCGTCACGTTGATGGCATAGTCCAACTCTTTTCCTTCATCTTCTGCAGCATCAACAGCTGTGTAGGCAGCACAGTGATAAACCAAGGTTGGTTTTACTTCCGCAAATACCTCGTCTACTTTCTCTGCATTTGTGATATCCATTTCAGCCACATCAACAGCTACATATTCTTCATTTCGTTCATCTAGTAAATGGCGAAGCTCCGTTCCAAGTTGACCATTTGCACCTGTAATTAAAATCATGGTACTTTCCTTTCAATTGCTTTATCCCTATCATTATAGCAAAAAAAGCAGAAGTTTTCTGCTTTTTACTCACTTTTCTCTTTGATGACATAGATTGGACGTTTCTTAGTCTCCATGAAGATCTTACCGATATATTTCCCTAAAATTCCAATGGTTAGTAATTGAAACCCTCCCAAAAAAAGAATTACTGTCATGAGGGATGGCCATCCAGAAGTGGGATCCCCAATGACTAAGGTACGGATCACAATTAGAATCATCATAATAAAAGCCAATATCCAAGATAAAAGTCCACCAAAAAAGGCAATATTTAGTGGAGTATCTGAAAAATTGACAATCCCTTCAATGGAGTATTTAAAGAGGGACCAAAAAT
The DNA here is from genome assembly GCF_041432055.1 of Streptococcus sp. 27098_8_186. NCBI lineage: Bacteria > Bacillati > Bacillota > Bacilli > Lactobacillales > Streptococcaceae > Streptococcus > Streptococcus sp. 27098_8_186. The sequence continues at coordinate 37,822 of NZ_JAPVYV010000005.1, read as the reverse complement.
TCCAAGATGTTTCTCCTGCCACGCGCTCTATATTCTTATATTCTAGATATTCTGTTTCAAATCCTACCCAGACAAAAATCCCTTTTGAAAAACGATTGTACTCCGATAACTCCATAATAGCATCGACCATGGGACGACGCATCAAACGAAAATCACGCGCACCATCAACCATTTCCACTTGGCTAATATGATTGATCAATTTATAAAACATCCGTGCAAAGAAAGAACGAATCGGTGGTTCCCCATCACGGGTTACGCGTCTCGTTCCGACACAGTCTAAATCCGGCTGTTCCTCCAACATCTGCTTCATTTCAATCAATAACTCCGGAGGGTCCTGCAAATCTACATCCATGACCGTCACATATTCACCACTAGCAGCCTCAAGCCCAGCATATAGTGCAGCCTCTTTCCCGAAATTTCGAGAAAAAGAAAGGTAGTGCACATTTGAATCTGTAACATGTAGCTTTCGAAGAACTGATAGCGTACCATCTGAAGAGCCATCATTTATAAAAATATACTCAACCTTTTCTCCCATCTCCATCCGAACACGTTCCATCTCTTTATAAAACAATGGAATCGATTCTTCTTCGTTAAAACATGGGACTACAACTGATATGGTCATCTCTTACTCCTTGACTTATTCACTTTCTATTGTAACAAAAAGCTTTGATTTTCCCTAGTATATAACTTTATTGTATATTGAAACATGAAGTTAATAGTATTGACTAATAGTTGCAATGATTGAGACAAGAATAAACAAAGTAGCAATGTAACTAAATGTATATTCTACTTCATTCTGATTGTATTCAAGCGGTTCTGTTCTATTCTGATTCCAAAACAGTCTTCTTGAAAAATTAGTTATACAACCAAGGAGTATAAAAATTCCTGCAAAATATCTCCCCTGAATACCTTTAATAGAAATATCAGCAACCTCACCCCACATTAGATAGGCTGTCATTAGAATTCCAAAAACAATCCCCATTGAGACGAGAACTACCCCAAACTTCGCAAAAGTTTTTAGTGGTTTTCCATTTGGAAGTACAACTAATGTAACTGAGATGAATATCAAATAAAACCACATAAAAGCTTTCGCATCATAAGTCAACCAACCAAAAGTAAATAATGATTGTAATTTAAATGGAATAAAATTCACAACTTCTTTAATCATCATTCTCGTGAAGTCAGAAAAATGATGCAAGGTAAATATAATCTTTTTCATTGGATTAACTGCTGGATTCGGATGCACAACCGTTGCATTAATCCCACTTGTCACCTTCAACCAAATTACACTGGTTAGAGCTACCATAAGAATAGAACCAGCAATTAGAAGATATTGTTTTTTATTGAGTTTCTCTTTTGGTAAAAAAGCTAATAAACAGATCAATAACACATAAGGCAATTTGGAAAAAGCTATTAAAATACATAGGAGACTATAGGAGAGTATATCACTATTACTAATTTTATCTTTTTCAAAATAAGATAAAAATAAACCAATAACTAAAAAGATGAGACCATTAGCAAATGCATCCTGATTAAACGATGCAGCAATATAAATATTAATAGGAATAATCGCCAGTAAGGAAAAGAATAATTGCTTATCTCCTGATTTCTTAACAGCTAATCGAACCAGTAAGGCAAAAACAAGTAGATTGAAAAATCTACCTAGAAAAATCGAAGCAAATACACTTAAATGTAGGATACGAGCAAGGATAATCCCTAAGGTTTGTGGTAAGTAACTAACAAAAGAATAGCCATTTGTATTCCCTAAATTAGAATAAACAACTTTTTTATCAGAAACTTGTTTATCTTCAAGTTCCGTTTGTAATAGAGGCTTTTTAAATTCTCCTTCAACCTCAGATATATCAGATGACACCTTCATTTCCTCAACCGAAGATGGCAAATATAAGTGACCATCACTTATATATAAGGCCCTAGAATAATGGAAGTTTTCATCTGGACTATCCATATTTGGAGTATAGACACAAAATACTAGTCCTGTAAATAAGATTATTGAGAAGATTTTATTGTATAACTTCATATTTACTAGTGATAGAAATGTGAAAATTCCCCCAATAATAAGGAACGTTTTGATTGGTGTATTTTTAAAAGGACCATCGAAATAGAAATACGTACCAAACATCACAAACCAAATGAGCAAAATATAAAACTTCTTTTGCCAAATATTGTGAAAGAAATTTAAACCTTTTTTTGAAATATAATCTGTCATGTAATACCTTTTTTATCCTCTAACTTCTTAAACAAAGCATACCACTTTTGAACGATAACATCCTCTGCATAATTTCCTATAACATAGTCCTGTCCTCTTCTTCCAATCCCCTCTAGTATCTCAGGATTCGTTAGAAAATACCTCATTTTATTCGTCAATTCTCCAACACTTGGATTAAAAAGCATTTCGGGGGTAGCAGATTGCAGATCAGCAACTCCTTGCGAACAGTTATAAGTTAATACTGGAGTTCCTAAAACCATTGACTCTACAACCGACATACCAAAAGCTTCCGATTTAGAAGTTAATAACGTAAACAAAGATTTTTGGTAAACTTCCTTAACCTGAGTCGTTTTCCCTTTTAAGGTAATACGTTTTGTCATTCCTAATTGATCAATAAGTAATTGGAGAGTTTCCTTCAAATTTCCAGATCCGTATATATTAAAACTCACATCCGGAAATTCATCAGCTACTTGTGCAAAGGCCTGAATTTGATGATCAATTTGCTTAACAGGATCTAATCTACCAACAAATGAAATAATCTTTGACTTCTCTTGATAATCATTTTCTGATGCTTCTATATATCTTGGTAGTGGATTTGTAATCGCAACAAATTTTTCCAATGGAATCTTATAATGCTGACTGATTAACTCTGAATAGGAATCTGATAAGAACATGATACAATCCAATTTTGGATACTTATTTTTAATAATATATGGATAAACTTTGTAGAGTCCTTTGCATTCCAATACAAAATCAGCAGAAGAATGCATTTGTCCAATGAAGAAAGCATGATTAGAGAATTTCTTCAAACTTTTTTCCATCAGGAGATAAACAATTGGGTTTGCCAAGATGACCATTGGATTTTTAGATTTTGCTAATAAATCTGATAAAATCGTATCTAATTTTTTTGAGAAAAACTTCTCTTTTAAAAATAACCACGGTTTTTCAAAAAAAATATCTTCCTGGTATAATAAAATTTCTTGATATTTCTCCTGTACTTTTACATACTTTTCCTGTGATTGGATAGCACAGCCGACAACAGTCACCTTATTCCCATCTTCAGCAAATCGTGTAGCCAGCTGATCCACAACCCTCTGAACGCCACCGATTCCACCTAGATGATGAGTGACAAAAATAATATCTCTTTTCATTTTCTATTTCCTTCTGAATTTTATGATACTAAAAATTGTTAAACTTCCAATTGCATATACTATCATTGCAATACAAAAACTAATAGAAGCTCCCATAATCTGGTACTTATTAACTAACTCAGTTGTAATCATTTTAGTAACGATAAACATCAGGATATACACAGACAATAAATAATAGTGTTTCCTCATGATAATTAGTATATTCTCAAGTATAATCGAAAAAGAATATAGAACACCAGAAAGGACAAGAATAGTCAATTCCAACTTATACTTCAATAAATCCAATCCAAATATCAAACTTAATACGTTGACACCTATTAAATAAGTTAAAAAAGTAATAACTATGCCTATTGAGAGAGTAAGAAGCAGGATTTTTAAAAACATTTTGTAAAATACCTGAAATTTTTTCCTCTGCCACAATTCGGCCATTTGTGTAATGAGTGGTCTTACCACTAAAATACACAGGCTCATAAAAAATACTGGCATAAACAGAATATTGTAATCCCTTTGAGCACCAGCCTCCACTATTCCTTTTGCATATGCGCCAGAAATTGATAATTTTGCCTCATTAAAAACGAGTGTTAATAAAAACCCGTAAATAAACAAAGAAAAGCAAACTCTAATAATTTTAAAAGATTCATCTATCGTATTTCTTGAAAAACTATTCCTAAAACTTAGCTTGTCAAATAATTTGAAATGAGCATAATCATAACTAAATACAAAAAATAAATTAAAGAGAGCTAGGGCCAATAAGGTTAGAACCATAGAATGAGACAACAAGAGTCCAAATAGAAGAATGAGCACACTTAAAGCATATCGATAAACCATGGCCTTCCCAGCAATATCTAAACGACCATGCTGTTGAAAATAGCCTTGAAATAAGTCAGAAAAAGCATCTGCTACACGATACACAATAATCCAAGTAATAATCATCACAGAATTATTCGTAAAATCATAGTTTATTGTCCATAAATATGGAAATAAACTAATCACCATCATGGTAACAGTCAGCAATCTTGTATAAAAGTATGCTGAAAAAGGGTGACTTGATTTGACATCTGTAGCTTGGTAATTTCGAACTTGAAATTGTCCGATAATAATCCATAAATTACCAATTGAGGTAGCTAGACTAAATTGATCTGCCACCTCACTTGTTTGCATTCTAGATACGATTAATAAATATAAAACAGAAACTGCTGCTGCTGCAAAATTCCCTAGCAGATTCCATATGTAAATACTTTTTTGAGAAGGAGTGTTATTCATCTTTCTCCTCATTCTTGTTTAAAGCAATGACTTGAACAAGATTTTTAAATTTGGTATCTAATTTTGACACTCGTACAGTTAACTGAAACTGATTCATCAGTAGCAAGAAAATAATAAAAAGAAAAATAAAATTAACAGCAGATGCAATCCCTAAGGATGCTGCAATAAACTCTGCTAACTTTGGAAAAATACTAAAAACTAATAAAATTAATGAGAAGAAGATCCAAAACAAAGCGTCATTAATTTGTACACGAGATTTTCTAATATTCTGAAGGATGAAGCCGCATGTTCCCAATGAAACAAACACTAATACAACTTGAAACCAGATTGACATTCTATTTTCCTCTCTCCCTAAAATTCTGAATGAATAAAATAGATACGAACATATGAATCATGTACTTAATGGAACGTGAAAACGTTAGATAGCTTTCTCCTGCTTGTCTCTCTTCCATTCGAACTTGAACTTCTGAAATTGGAACACCATTTCTTAATAAATAAGAAACAGTATCTGGTTCAGGACCATAGTTAATATTTCTTGCAAAAACTTGTATTAAATCTTTAGAAAACATTCTCATTCCAGATGTTGGATCATTGATCGTTTTACCAGTTGTTAATTTAATAGCAAAACTAATAAGGGTATTCCCTAACATACGAAATGAATTTGGTCTTTTATCTGTTACAAATCGAGAACCAATCACCATTTTATTTCCTTTATCAATTTCTTCTTCTAAAGCAGCAATATACTCTGGAAGATGCTGACCATCTGCATCAAATTGAACTGCTTTTTCATAACCGTATTGGTAAGCATACAATAATCCAGTTTGAAATGCTCCAGCTAGTCCAAGATTGACTGGTAAATCAATAATATTATAGCCATTGTTATGACAAATTTCTGAGGTTTGATCTCTTGAACCGTCATTGATAATCACATAATCATACTGAGAATAATTTTGAATAATATTATTTACTACTGACTGAATCGAACCTTCCTCATTATATGCAGGTATAATAATCAATAAATCTGAGGATTTCAATATCCTTCTTCCTCCATTAAAATTCTTTTTTATCCATTATACAATAACCAAAATATTTTATCCACTAATCTCAGAACTTTATACCATCAATAACAATTGTTGTAAGCATAAAAAAGCTCGATATTAGTTATAAATATCAAGCAATTCGTTAAACTTAGTTATTATTCAAATCCATTTGGATGTTTCCTTTGCCATCTCCAGGCATCTTGGCACATGCGATGAATATCATATTGAGCTTTCCAACCTAACTCCTCATTTGCTTTCGATGGATCTGCGTAACAGGTTGCAATATCTCCAGCACGTCTTTCAACAATCTTATAAGGAATTGTTTTTTCTACCACTTCTTCCATATTTTGAATGATTTCAAGAACAGAGTATCCTCTACCGGTACCTAAGTTATAGATATTTAATCCTGAATCTTTTTCAAGTTTCTTTAATGCCGCCACGTGTCCCTTTGCTAAATCAACCACATGGATATAATCGCGGACTCCAGTTCCATCTGGAGTTGGATAATCGTTTCCAAACACATTAACATATTCTAGCTTTCCAACAGCTACCTGTGTTACATAAGGTAAAAGATTATTTGGGATTCCATTTGGATTTTCACCGATATCACCACTTTCATGAGCACCAATTGGATTGAAATAGCGTAATAATACGATGTTCCATGAAGAATCTGCCTTGTATATATCTTGAAGCATCTCTTCAATCATCAATTTTGTTCTTCCATATGGATTGGTTACTGATAGCGAAAAATCCTCTAAGATAGGAACAGTATGTGGATCTCCGTATACTGTCGCTGACGAGCTAAAAATAATGTTTTTACACTGGACTTCTTCCATAACTCGAAGCAAGGTCAATGTTCCGGTTATATTGTTTTCATAATATGTGAGAGGGATTTGAACCGATTCTCCAACGGCTTTCAATGCAGCAAAGTGAATCACCCCTGTAGGTTGTTCTTTTATGAATACTTCCAATAACTTCTCTTTGTCTCGAACATCTATATCGTATAATGTAATAGATTTACCAATAATCTTTTCGACTTCCCGTACACTCTTTTTACTACTATTCACAAAGTTATCTACAACAACTACTTCATGACCAGCTTTGGTCAATTCAATCAGTGTATGAGAACCAATAAAGCCTGCACCACCCGTTACTAAAATTTTATGTTTCATTATTTTATCCTCAACTAAATAAATCTCTTTCATTATCCCATATTTCATAAATAATTTCAAAAGTTGTGGGATATTTTTCCCCCCGCCCCTCCCCCTTTTCATGGTATAATAGAGTGAATTGATTGCGGAAGGACACCTTATGTTAAAGCTGGGAATTATTGGTACAAGTTGGATTTCACATGAATTTATTAAAGCTGCTCATCAGACAGGGCACTATCACTTGCAGGCTATGTATTCGAGAAAGATGAAGACGGCTCAAGAGTTTTGTGAGCCTTATGGGGCGATCTCTTGCTACACGGATGTCATCGACTTCTTAGACAGTGATCTGGATGTGGTCTACATTGCCAGCCCTAATTCTCTTCACTTCGCTCAGGCCAAGCTGGCTATTCTGGCCAAGAAGCATGTCATCATTGAAAAACCGGCTGTGACAAACCCTTCTGAATGGAAGGAATTGGTCAAACTCGCTAATGAGAACCAGGTCTATCTCTTTGAAGCTGCCAGAAATTACCAAGAAGCAGCCTTTCAAGTAGTTAAAAACTTCCTCTCTAACCAGGAAATACTGGGCGCCAACTTCACCTTTGCCAAATATTCTTCTAAATTGCCGGCCCTTCTTGCAGGTGAGATGCCCAATATTTTCTCAGATGTCTATGCAGGTGGAGCCTTGATGGATCTGGGAGTCTACTGCCTCTACTTGGCGATCGGCTTCTTTGGAGAACCGATCTCCAGCCACTACACCGCTCAGCAATTACCCAATTCGGTTGATCTCTATGGTCAAGGTGTCTTGATTTATCCAGATTTTCAGGTTGCTATTCAGGCAGGGAAAAATATCACCAGCCATCTACCTGCTGAGATCTACACCAAGAATGGAACGCTGACTCTCAATGCTGTAGCAGCCATCAACCAGGCCCGCTTCGTCAGTCATTCTGGTGAGGTCATCGACCTTCCGATCCAGCCCTGCCCACACCAAATGCAAGAAGAGGCGGAAGCCTTTGCCCTTGCCATCGCTCATCAAAAGCCAGACGCTTATCTCGAATGGTTACAAACAGCTGAGCAGGTCCATGAAACTCTCTACCAGATGCGTCAAAGCGCTGGAATACAATTTAAGGATGAAAAAGAATGAAAGAACAATTTCCACAAAGCTGGAAAGACCAGTTAGAAACACTCGGATTTGATACATTCACTGAAATTCAGGAACAGATCTTCTCCCCTATCTATGAAGGAGAAAATGTCCTCGGGATCAGTCCTACCGGTACTGGTAAGACTCTCGCCTACCTCTTTCCGAGTTTGCTCAAACTCAAACCGAAGAAGGCCCAACAACTCTTGATTTTGGCTCCTAATACAGAGTTAGCAGGACAAATTTTTGATGTCACCAAACAATGGGCAGAGCCTCTCGGTCTCCAGACACAACTCTTCCTTTCAGGATCTAGTCAAAAACGGCAAATCGAACGCCTCAAAAAAGGACCCGAAATCCTGGTTGGGACGCCTGGTCGGATCTTTGAACTGATCAAGCTGAAAAAGATCAAAATGATGAATGTAGAAACCATCATTTTAGATGAATTCGACCAATTACTGAGCGATTCTCAGTACCACTTCGTCGACAAGATCAGCCACTATGCTCCCCGTGACCACCAATATATCTACATGAGCGCCACAGCCAAGGTCGATCCAGACCAATTAGAGGAAAATACTCTTCGCGTTACGGTTGATGGAGTTTCTTTGAACAATATCCAACATTTTTATATGCAAGTGGATAAGCGGGACAAGGTTGAGTTGCTCCGCAAACTCGCCTACGTCGAAGATTTTCGTGGTCTGGCTTTTTTCAACAGCCTATCAGATCTGGGTAGTGCTGAAGAAAAACTACAATACCGGGGTGTCGAAGCCGTGTCGCTGGCCAGCGATGTCAATGTCAAATACCGCAAGGTCATTCTGGAACGCTTCAAAGACCATCAGCTAACCCTCTTGCTGGCCACCGATTTGGTCGCTCGTGGCATCGATATTGAACATCTTGAGTGTGTGATTAACTACGATATTCCCCGTGATGTGGAGACCTATACCCACCGTGCTGGTCGAACAGGACGAATGGGGCGTGATGGCTATGTGATTACCTTTATCACCCACCCAGAAGAACTCAAATCCTTAAAAATATACGCTTCTGTACGTGAACTTGTTTTAAAAAATTCTCAACTCTTTTTAAATGAATAAGAAAATCCTCTGCTAGTGAATGAACTGCAGAGGATTTTTACGTTAATTTCCATTGTAATAAATACGATGACTTTCAAGTTGATAATCCAACAATTCATCCACCGTTACAAAGGTATAGCCTTGTGATTTGAGGTAGTCAAGGACGGTCGGTAGAGCGTCAATCGTGGTTTGATGGATATCATGCATGAGGATAATCGAACCCGGTTTGACTCCTTTTTTCACTTCATTGAGAATGGCCGTCGTATTATGTGTCTTCCAATCTAGGCTATCCACATCCCACATGATGAAGGATTGGTCGACACCGTATTGGATGGCGTTATTGATGGCTCCATACGGAGGACGGGTAATCTTGGATTGGACGCCTGTCGCTTTTTGAATAGCTTCTTGGGTATCCAAGATCTCTTTTTTAGCATTATCCAAGCTCAATTTTGGTAATTGAGGGTGATCCCAGGTATGGTTCCCGATTTGATGACCTTCTTTGCGGACTTGCTTAGCAATATCAGGATTCGCACTGACATTTTTTCCGACCATAAAGAAGGTGGCTTTGGCATTGTATTTCTTTAAGATGGCCAGCGCCTGAGGAGTCGTGGTTGGATCTGGTCCATCATCAAAGGTCAGGGCAATCATCTTACGGTGGCGTTCTTCTATATAGGATTGGTAAGTTTCGAGATCATCAGGAAGCAAGCGATCTGTATCAATCACGTCATAGAATTTAGACAAGGGAACAGTGAAGGTATCATCTCCCTTAACCTTGGTTGGAAATGGAATGGTGAAATTTCCTTTTTCATATTGGAATTCCCATTGGCTCAAATCCAACTCTGAGAAGTGGGCAACCATTTGATCAATGCTCTCCTCATCCAGCTGACGAAAGTCTAGATTCCCTCGCAATTCCTCCAAAAAGATCTGCTTAGCTCCGTCTGGATCCGCAAAAACTTGGCTGAGGGTCAGAGGGTTACTGTCATCATCCAAGTAAAAGAGGGGCAACTTCACCGTCTCATCTTTGATGAATTTCCCTTTTTTGTATTGGTATTCAGCCCGTTTAATCTGGATAGGGTGATAGCCAACAAAAGGCCCTTCTGCTTCTTCACTATGGTAGAAGGTCAGGTGCTTAGGCTCTTTGGTTTTCTCATCGGATCCTAAACGTTGAAGGTCTTCTTGGATCTTCTCTTTCACAATCTCAACAGGCTGTCCATCTTTAGTAGGATAATAAGCTGTCACATAAGAAGTTCCTAAAATCCCTTCCTGAACTTGAACATCTTTCCCTTTTTCAGAGCTTTTCTCGAGTTGGGTGACCTTGGCAAACTGATCCTGATAGGCTTTTTGTTCACGAACCCTTTGAATCTTTTGATAGCCGATATACAAAAGACTCAGTAAAAGGAGATTTGTAATGATTAATAAAATAGTTTTCGTGTGTTTGAATCTCATAACTTTATTATAGCAAATTTCTCTCGAAAAAACATTCCTTTTTTGTAAATGGTTTCATAAAAAGAGGGCGACTGTCGTCGCCGACAGCGGCCCTTGTTTTTAGTCCCTCTTATTTTTCGCGAATGACTTCTACTTTATATCCATCCGGATCTACAACGAAATAGTAATTCGGTTGCGTTCCTGGAAGACCTTTTGGTTCCGTCACTTCATAGCCTTTAGCCTTGTGTTCAGCATTCAAACCTTCTAGATCAGGAGTACTCAAGGCAACGTGAGCATAGCCATCTCCGATGACATATGGACCATGATCATAATTGTAAGTCAATTCCAACTCATAGTCATCTCCAGGCAAGGCCAAATAGACAATCGTGAACTTGTAGTCTGGAAAATCTTTCCGACGTTTTTCTTCAAAACCAAAAGCATCTTGGTAAAAAGCGATTGATTTTTCTAAGTTTTCTACACGAAGGCAAGTGTGCAACATTTTTGAACTCATAGATTTTCCTCTTTTCTATTTTTTAAAGATTATGAACGATTTTTTTTACGACTTTCCGTCTTAATGGATAATTTCACTTCAAAGATGGTCCCTTTTGGTTTATTATCTTTGACTTGAATGGTCCCTTTAAAGGCTTCTACGATCTGCTTAGCGAGGGATAACCCCAAACCAAATCCACCTTTTTGACGGGTTCTGGCCTTGTCGACCCGGTAAAAACGATCAAAAATCCGTTTCTTATCCTCATCTCGAATCCCTGGACCATTATCCAGTACTCTCAAAAGAAGATTTTTATCCTTCAATTGAACTTCAAATTGGATCTCGCCATCTTCATCGGTATACTTCAAGGCATTGTCATAGAGAATGGTCATCAATTGCTTGAGGAGCGTTCTATCAGAACAAATGACTTTGTCCACCTGATTGTCTCCTCGGAAGATTTTGCCATTTTCTTCTGCAATGATCTCAAAATTCGAGAAGGTCTGATCGAAAAAGCTTGGTTCGATATCTTCCATCTCCGGCTTCAAACCATCATCTCTTCGGGCAATGTTAAGAAGGTTAGTGGTTAAGAGCTTCATATTTCGAACTTCATCCAAGCTGGATGCAATATTCTCACTCGATTCCATAATGGTCGCTTCAGGCTTTCTAAAAAGCGTTTCGAGGCGATTTTGCAGGACTGCTAAAGGCGTCCGCAACTCATGGGAAGCATTTTCCACGAAAGCCTTTTGCTTTTGCATACTCTCAAGTAGAGGCTTAACACTAAGACGTGCTAAGAAGAGGCTAGCGAATAAAGAGATTCCCCAGAAGCAGATCATGACAAGGGCGATTTGGCTTTCGTGCTCTTCACTGGTCTGCTCTAGCTGACTGATATTGGTCATGACAACCGCATACTTGATATCACTATCACTTTCATCATCAGATAAACTCAACTCTGCCATATAGGCCCGGTAACTTTCTTTTTTCCCATAGCTATTTGTAATTTGAAGCTGGGAAACCTTGTTGAGGAGCTTTCGACCAAACGTCACCGTTTTGAAGTTTAAAAACCCATTACCGGTTGTCAAGTTTTCATATTTTTTATTGAGCAAAACAACAGTGGTATTGGATGTGACATCCCCTTTAGGTTCTGATTTATCATGATCTGGGATCATCATCTCATGATCATTATCATCTCTTTTGGTATTTGACTGTCGCTGGTCTCGATAAGCAATCGCTACAAGTGAGTAGGGATCCTGACTGAGAGTCTTGAGGTTTTCATCGACCGTTGTATAGAGACTCGAGCGCATGACCTGGATGATAATCAGGGTCATGGCTGAGAATATCAAAGTAAAGAGCCCAAAATATCGGATGAAGTAGGAAAAATCATCTTCCCCGACGGTTTTCTTAATTCTGGTTAGCATCTTTTAAGATATACCCCACACTGCGCAATGTTTGCAAGTTCTCAACGAAATCAGTACCTTTTAATTTCTTACGGATTTTTGAAACATAGACTTCAACCACTGAGATGGTTGTGTCACTATCAAAGCCCCAGAGACGATCGAAAATCTGTGTTTTTGGAAGGATGACATTTTGGTTTTGAAGGAAGTAGACCAAGAGATCAAATTCCTTCCCAAGAAGTTCCACTTCCTTATCGTCCACGTAAGTCGAATTAGTGGATAAATTAACCTTCAAATTGCCATAATTGAGGGTATTTTCATTGACCTTTCCTGAGCGCTTCAAGAGGGCTTGAATCCGCATCTTAAGCTCTTCTAGGTAGAAAGGCTTGGTGAGGTAATCGTCTGCCCCTAGCTCAAATCCGTGTCCCTTGTCATCCAGACTTTCTTTGGCTGTCATGATCAAAACAGGGGTTGTCACGCCTTTTTCACGCAATTCTTTTAAGACATGGAAGCCGTCTTTTTCAGGAAGCATGAGGTCCAGCAAAATCAAATCATAGATCCCGCTTTCTGCTTCGTAGAGACCTTCTTCTCCGTCAAAGACCTGCATGACATCCGCAAAATCATCTAAAAAATCAAATACTGAATTTGACAAACCAAGGTCATCTTCGACCAATAGAATTTTAATCATCGTCGTATCCTCTTCTCTTTCGTGAGTGAGTCTTTCTAATCTATTCTTAACCATTATAACACGACTTGCCTTCATTTCCTATAGTTTAGAACCCGGTTTTATGATCAAATTCAGCCTGCCTGAGGAAGGTTTATTCTATGAGTTTGTCGTGTTTTCTTTGTTACTTTGACTATCACTCGTCTTATTTTTATTTTTTGAATTCTTCTTATTGGACTTTTTAGAGGAACCCTGGTTCCCTTCTTGTCCGCCAGATTCGTTCATGCCATTTTCTGGACCATTCCCTTGTGGGCCACCATTGCCTTCCTGTGGCATCTGACCAGGTCCGCCACCTTGCGGGCCACCTTGGCCTTGGCCACCACCTTGTGGACCACCGCCTTGAGGTCCGCCATCCTGTGGGCCACCATTTTGCTGGTTTCCTTGTGAAGCATGGCCATTTTGACTATTTTGTTGCTGATTAGATCCTTGGTTTTGACCCGTTTGGACCGGTTGAGAAAATTGTTGGTTATTGGAGGATTGAGAGGCGATGACACCGACACCAAAGCCGCTTCCAGCACCAACCAACAATCCACCAACTGCTGCCATGCCAATCCACCACTTAGGACTTCGTTTTAGGACAACCATTCTTTCTTTGGATTCTTGCGTTTCGACTACTTGTTTTGTTTCTTTTTGATTCATCTTTTTACCTTTTATCTTTTTGTACAAGTACTTGTCTTTTAAAATTTAAAGGGAGCTCGATCCTTTAGTAAGGCGATTATACTTCAGGAGTCTTAAGCCTGCCTAAATTTTTACTTAAAAAATCCTAAAACAAGCGTGGGCTATTGACAGGATGAACCCCTTATTGTAGAATAGTTACCATAAAATAAATACGAGGTTAACTGTTATGAAGAAAATCTTTCCCTTAGTTCTCATCTCCATTGGAGTGGCCATGATCTCCGTCCTATCTCAATTCACCATTCCCTTTGGTCCAATTCCTTTGACCCTGCAGACACTCATGATCGGGATCATCGGGACCATCTATAAACCCAGCCATGCCTTTGTCACAGTCTGTCTCTACCTACTTTTAGGCTTCTTAGGTTTTCCAGTATTTGCCGGCGGTGCTGGTGGCGCTTCGCATTTCCTTGGTCCTACTGCTGGTTTCCTCCTCTTCTTCCCATTCCGAGCATGGATTACATCTCTATTTACCAATGCTAAATCCAGTATTTTCACTATCTTTTTTGCCAATCTCCTCAGTAGTGCTCTCCTCTTTGTATCAGGAGCTATCGGCTTTATGCTGGTTACGCATACTGATCTCCAAAAAGCATTTGCTTTGGTCGTTGCTCCCTTTATCCTTGCTGACCTCATCAAATTGATCATCATTACGATCACCAGCAAGGCTATTTTCGCCAGCCTCAAACACCACTGGTATTTCAAATAAGATGCAAATGACTTAGTGGATATATAAAAAAAATCAACATCTGAACTCAGATGTTGATTTTTGTTGTAGGGATACATTTATAAATCTCTTCAATTAAACTACTTTTAAATGGATTACTGTTTCGAAGAAGAACCTTCTATCTAGCCTCCTTCCTTTATTTTTCCTTATAAAGAACTCTCAAGATCAGTAACTGTGTTAGCAAAATCCAGATGATCAGAATAGTGAAGTCAAAAAATGAGACGTGACCATGACTATAGACACAAGCTCGTAGGAGGTTTACAGAAGGGACAAATGGAAGAACATGGTAGAGATGGTTTATCCAATCTGGAAGACGACTCGCAGGGTACATGATTGGTGAAAACATCAAACCAATCATGAGAATCAACTGAGACATCAGCGTGACAATATTAGGAGAAAAAGTATAAGCAATGGCAAATCCAAGACTGATCATCGTAAGACAGATCAGAAATAGGATGAAAACAGCCAGAACAGATACATTTAAGCGGACAGAAAAACGAAAATAGCCTAGTATAACAGAAATGAATACTCCAGGCAAAATAGCAATCATCCACATCCAAAGATCTGCTAAGGAAATCAGAATTCGAGGTATTGGAAGGGCTCGTACATAGTCTACATGTCCTTCTGACTTCGCATTTGCTATAACAGGTGATGAGATCGTACAGCCAATAGAAATGATTCCTATCAGAACTGAACCAGAAGAGAGATAGTAGGCAGCTGTCGTATCAATCTCACCGATCACTAGTGGATAACCAAAAAGAAGTGAAATGGATAACAGAACCTGAGCTAGCGTAAAGAGTAGAAATAGATCTTTTTGACGAAGATAGTTCCAACGAAGTAAGTAAAAAAATTGAGTCATATCAGTTTGTCAACTCCTCTCTATAAAGATCTGATATGGATATGTTTTTCTGAGTAAGTGAAAGATTAAAAATATTCTTTCTATCCAATTCCTGTGTTATTTTTGGTAGCAGTCTTGTTAACTCCTCCTCTTCTATTTCAATCTGGCAAATCGAACCATTGATAATGGTATAATCTTGGAATAGAGCTAAGCTATCTTCATTCCTAAACTCAAAAGAGATTTGATACTGCTTTTGATAGCTTATTTGCTGAACTGGTCCTGATTTGATTAACTTCCCATGGTTAAATAAGGCATAGTTGTCTGCATATTTTTCAACTTCCAACAAGTTATGTGTCACAATAATAATGGTATGACCTTTATGCGCCAGCTTCTGTAATAATTGCCACTGTTTTTCACGACGTATTGGATCAACATCGTTCGTGGGTTCATCAAGAAGAATGATGGTCGGAGATCCAATCAAAGCCATTGCAAAAGAGGTCAGACGCTTTAAACCACCTGAAAGGTCCTTTCCTTGTTTTGCCCGGTACTCCTTAATTTCCAAGTCGGTTAAGAGCTGATCCATTTCTTTTTGTAAATCTAAGGTATTTAACCCTCTCATTCTTCCAAGCATTTCTAAGTTTTGTTCCACCGTTAATTTTTCAAGTGGTGCATACTGTTGCGACATATAGCTCATCATTGAGCGAGCTTGTTTACGATTTTGAACAAAAGAAATATCTCCATAGCATACATCTCCTTTATCGGGTTTGGTAAAACCAATCATTTGATTTAAGAGGGTGGACTTACCCGCACCATTGTGTCCTAAAAAAGCTGTAATTTTAGCAGCTTCTATTTCTAAGGAAATATGGTTATTAGCAAAATGTTGCTTATCGAATGATTTTGTCAAATCTCTAATAGTCAGTGTCGCAAATGTCTTCATCTCATCACTCAAGACTGAGAAGTTTTCCCAGCTTCCTTCATTTTTGATAAGATTATTGTATAATAAACATATGACTTTCCATGGTTTACGTCATGATTTACCATTTTAGTGTCATAATTAGCCAACTCAATTTGATAAGGGGGACTTATGTTAAACGTCGTTATTTGTGATGACTCAACTAGAGATGCTAGTCAGTTAGAACAGTATTTACTTTCTTACGACAAGGTTCCTGTAGAAACAAAACTATATACAAATCCACAAAGAATGCTAGAACAGTTAACAAGGGATACACATTGTGTTTTTTTGGATATTGATATGCCACAAATTACTGGAATTGACCTTGCACGTGAAATTCGTCAGTTCAATCCTTTTATCCCCATTATTTTTGTGACCAGCTATCGTGATTACATGGAACAAGTATTTGAAGTACAGACTTTTGATTACTTAGTAAAACCAATTGAACCTCAAAGGCTAAATAAGGTAGTAGACAGAATTTTACGTTATTTAGATTTAGGACAAACCATCTTTAACTTCTCATTTGGAAAACAAAGTTACACTATTCCTTTAAGTGACATTACCTATTTTGAGAAAGATAAGCGTTCCGTTTTTATTTACACACTAGTAGATACCTATAAGTCCTTACTGAAAACTCAAGACATTTTAGATAAACTACCTGATTATTTTATTCAAATTCATGCTTCTTATATTGTAAATCCCAAATATATCAAAAATTTTGATGCGAAAACAGTGACTATTTTGCTAAATGGAACCGAGGAGCATTCACTTCCAATTAGTCGTAAGTTCCAGTCTTCTTTTAAAGAAAAATACTATAACTACCTCAGTGAAAGGAATTTCTAATGCTAATAGGATTACGGATCATTAGTATCTTGTTCGACTTATTTCTGGCAATTATTTTATTTTTTAGGCCAATATCCAAAAGTAAACAATCAAAAGAGACACTTTTACTCCTTTGTTGTTGCTTTCTTTTTCATGTGGCACTTGTGTTTGTTTTTTTAGAAAGTCGCGTTTTTTTAGTGAGCAATCTCCTCCTTAGTATTGTAGAATCCTCTCTTGTAGGACTCTATTTTGGCTACTCCTTTCGTGATTCTTCCTTTTGGATATTCTTACAAACAAGCCTGACATTGTTAGCAGGAGCTGTCCTCAATCAAGCTATCCAACTTTTTCTTCCACTGTCAAAAGTATCGAAAAATTTAGGACTGATTAGTGGTTACCTTGTCATCAGTTTTCTTTTTTCAACCATCATAACACTTGTTCTTCGACAGTTATTTCGAACACATCAAAAGTTAACCATGCTAACATCTAGAAGAAGTTGGCTGTATCAATTTATTGTGCCGATTTTATCGATTATTTTCGCCTTTACTGTATCAGCTATTCAAGGGCAAGTATTTGGACCAGATTATCTTTCTGTCATTTCACTCTTGTCTCTTATTGTATTGTCGTTTTCCTCGCTTTATTTTACCCTACATCTTTCTCAACAACAGCACGCTTATTATCAAAATAAATTAGATAAAGAACAGCTTCAATTCCAATTAAGAGAAACACAACAGTCTCAAGAGGAATACCAACGATTGCAAAGTCTTCGACATGACTTAAAAAATAAACATTTAACTCTATTGGCACTTCTAGAAGAAAATCCAGATGAGGCTAGAGAGTATCTTCACTCGTTAACCGATAGTATTTCAGGAAAACAAACCTTTTACTCCAAAAATCCAACAATTAATTTTTTACTGAATCAAAAACTGCACGATGTGGAAGATGAAATTGAATTGGAAATTGACTGCTTTGTCCCTCAAGAATTATCTATTCAGCCTGATATTCTAGCTGTTATTTTAGGAAATTGTTTAGATAATAGTATTTCAGCCTGTCTTCGATTAACTGATAAATCGGATAGAACCTTGGCTCTGAATATACGTTATTTTCAACAAAACCTATTTATTTCGATCAACAATACCTTTAATGAACAAGAACAAGAGACTCGTAAAACACGTCAAAGAGATGGTTGGGGCTTACGAAACGTTGATGCTCTAGTACAAGAATACCAAGGAACTGTCAAGCGTTTCAAAGAAAATGGCCACTATCGAACGGAGATTCTCTTACCAAGTCCAATAAACTAATAATCCTTCTCCTTCGATATCCAATACAAATGATTCATTGAAAAACAAAAGATGCTACAGAATGAATTCTGTAGCATCTTTTATAAATTTATTTCATTTATTTCGTAGCAAGGATAGCGGCTTCTACTGCTGCTTTCTCCCGCTCGATAAGATCAATACGAGCTGCAATTTCTTTAATTCCCATCTTGATATTACGGCTGATCGCCATATCATCCAATTGAGGCTCAAAGAAGGCCTTGTATTCATTCAACCGTTCACGGGTCTTGAAACAGTTAGCTGGGTAGATGACAAACTTATCAAAGCTCATATCACCACCGAGGGCTTTCTTGATCCAATCCCAGTTTTCACGCGCCCAAGTCCAGGTTCTACCTTGGGTAAAGTCATCATGCAAGAAGTTGTAATACCAGCTCATAGCCAAGTCCTGAGGTTTCACCACATCCTTGTTCTTCCACTCCTTCAATAGAGCTTCCAAAGTTTCCTTATCCTTGGTATAAGAAAGTGCAGCCGCCAACTGGCGTTTAAAGTTTCCATCAACTGTCTTAACATAAGTATCCAGGTATTGTTGGCTAAGCTCCTTGGTTTCCTGGTGCTTGATTTGGTTGACCAAGATTTGCAAGCGGATGGCCGCTGGAAGTTTTTCCAAATCATC
The DNA here is from genome assembly GCF_041432055.1 of Streptococcus sp. 27098_8_186. Taxonomy (NCBI): domain Bacteria; kingdom Bacillati; phylum Bacillota; class Bacilli; order Lactobacillales; family Streptococcaceae; genus Streptococcus; species Streptococcus sp. 27098_8_186. The sequence goes on along the minus strand of NZ_JAPVYV010000005.1, from coordinate 18,806 downwards.
TGCATGCGCTTCAAAGATAGCGCTCGCTTGAGCTTTTGCAGCTTCATCATTGGCCTTGATCATATTAGCAATCATTAGTTGACGAACTTTTTCGTCTTCTTCTGTTTCACCAGGCTTAGCTTCTAGACCCAAGCGTTCAAAGTTGTAACGGTTCAGGCGTTTCAACAACTCATGGAAGGCCGCTTCTGTTTCAGTTCCTTCATCCACAAAGAGACTGATTCCAGCTAAGACGCTCGAAACAGCTGAAACAACCAAGTAGGAACTTTCTTCTGTCAAGTGTTCAATCACTGGCAAGAGGCTTGCATAAGAAATTTGACCACTTTCCGCTAAGAGACGGCGTTCTTGAACCACTTGTAGTTTCGAAGTGCTATCCAAGCTAGCAAGTTCAGCAAGGATGTCTTCCAACAATTCCCCACGGTAGTCACTGATATAATGAGCTGTATTTTCTGTATTGAAGCGAAGAGCTCCGCTGTTAGCTGCTTTCAAGGCACTGTAGTTTGGAATTTCTAAGACTTCAGTTTCCAAAGTATCTGGAATACCTGTCCAGTTGCTATTTAAAGGAACAACCCACTTGCGACCTTTTTCTTCTCTTTCTCCGATGAAGAACTGCTCTTGACGGATGATCAAGGTATCGTTCTCCACAGAAGCTGAGACAACAGGGTATCCTGGTTGCTCCAACCATGAATCCATAAAGGCTGCGACATCACGACCTGAAGCCTGCCCAAGAGCATCCCAAAGGTCACGACCGATGGTATTGCTGTATTGGTGTTTTTCAAAGTAGATCTTCAACCCTTTACGGAAGGCGTCATCGCCTAACCAACGGCGAAGCATGTGCATGAGACGGCTACCTTTGGCGTAAACGATTGCTGGGTCAAAGAGGGTGTTGATCTCATCAGGGTGTTTGACTTCCACATGGACGGATTGAACGCCATCTGTAGCATCGCGTTTCAAGGCAGCAGGCACTCCAGTTGTTTGGAAGTCTTCAAAGATATTCCAGCTTGGTTCAATGGCATCCAAGCTGACATATTCCATCATATTGGCAAAGCTTTCATTCAACCAGAGATCATCCCACCACTTCATGGTCACAAGGTTTCCGAACCATTGGTGAGCCAATTCGTGAGCCACTACCAAGGCTACTGTTTGACGGCTTTGGGCCGTAGAGTTTTCATCTACTAGAAGGTAGACTTCACGGTAGGTTACCAAGCCCCAGTTTTCCATCGCTCCGGAAGAGAAGTCTGGAAGAGCGATATGAAGGGATTGAGGGATTGGATACTTCACGCCATAGTAGTCTTCATAAAATTCAATAGCACGAACGGCAATATCCAATGAGAAGTCCAAGTTTTCTAATGGGTGAGCTTTGGTAGAGTAGACACCGACTAGGGTTCCATTCTTAGTCTTAGCTGTCACTCCTTGAAGATCTCCAGCAGCAAAAGCAAGGAGGTAAGAAGACATCCGTGGAGTCGTAGCAAATTTCCAAATGCCTGTTTCTTTGCGGTTTTCCACATCAATTTCAGGCATATTTGAAAGGGCAATTTCCCCTTCTTCTTGGTCAAATTTCAAAGAAAGATCAAACGTTGCTTTAGCTTCAGGCTCGTCCACACTTGGAAAGGCTTCACGCGCAAAATGGCTCTCAAACTGAGTTGAGAGGACTTCCTTCTTCACACCATCAATACTGTAGTAAGATGGGTAAATCCCTGTCATATTGTCTGTGATCTTACCAGAATAGGTCAGGGTAACTGTCACTTGACCTGTGCCTTCCAATTCAACATAAACTGCTTCATTGGCATCATCAACCGTAAATGGACGTGCTTGACCTGCTACTTCTACTGTTTCAATGGTCAAATCCTTTTGATGAAGCGAGATCTTGTCCGCCTTGGCTTGACCTGTGATCATCACACGACCGCTAAAGGTCTTAGTTTTACGACTTAAATCCAAAAACACTTCATAATGTTCTGGAACGAATGTTTCTACAAAATGTGCAACTGCTTGCATAATTTCCTCCTTTAAATGTTTCACGCTTTTCCAATCAAAAGCCCTAATAAAACTATTTTATCACAAAGTTGGGATAAAAGAAAAGACAAGCATAACAATGCCTGTCTGAGATCGAAAAGACTCCATGATCTTACATTTCGATAATTTTACCTGTTTCAAAGTAAACCACCCATTCACAGATATTTTTTGCATAATCTCCGATGCGTTCCAAGAAGTTGATCACTTGGAAATAATCACGTCCCGTCACGATGGACTCTGGATTTTTCCGAATTTCTTCTGTTGCTAATTCTTGGATGCTATCGAAGTAATGGTTGATGACTTCATCTCGTGAAGCAACTTCATAGGCCAAATCCACATCGCCTTTGAGGTAAACATCTAGTGTCGCTTCGACAAAATCTTTGACTTCACGGCCCATCTTGCTGATTTCTTCCTCAACAGATTGGATACGGACTTCCCCTTTCATGCGAATCGTTGCCTTGGCAATCGATACTGCGTGGTCCCCCATCCGCTCCAAGTCAGAAACTGCTTTTAAGACGGTCATCACGACACGAAGGTCTTGTGAAACAGGCTGTTGAAGGGCGATAATCTCAAAAGATTTGCGCTCTAGCTTCACTTCGTATTCGTTGATCTCCGCATCATCTTCGATGACCTGACGGGCCAATTCACGGTCATGGGTCACGAAAGCACGAACCGTACGGTTGATCTGACTCAACACTTCATTTCCCATTGCATAAAATTGGTTATGCAACTTCTCTAAATCTTCTTCAAATTGAACTCGTAACATTTTATTTTCTTCCTATCCAAATTTACCAGAGACATAGTCTTCTGTTTCTTTCTTAGCTGGGTTCAAGAACATTTCATTGGTATCATTGTACTCGATCAAATCCCCATCCAAGAAAAAGGCTGTTTTATCGGAAATCCGACTTGCTTGTTGCATGGAGCGTGTCACCAAGAGCATGGTGTAGCGGTCTTTTAGTCCATACAAGGTTTCTTCAATCTTCCCAGCTGAAATAGGGTCTAGCGCTGAAGTTGGCTCATCCAAAAGAATAATCTTTGGACTGGTCGCAAGAACCCGCGCCACACAGACCCGCTGCTGCTGACCACCGGAAAGTCCGATCGCTGAATCATGCAGGCGATCCTTGACTTCATCCCAGATGGAAGCGCGTTTCAAAGAGGTTTCAACTGCTTCATCCAAGACAGCCTTGTCCTTGACACCATTAATCATCAATCCATAGGTCACATTATCATAAATGGACATTGGGAATGGATTGGGCTGTTGGAAGACCATTCCGATTTCCTTACGCAATTCGACCGTATCGGTCCGTGGTCCGTAGATATTATGTCCATTGTAGAGGATGGTTCCTGTGGTGGTGACCTCATGGTTGAGGTCGCCCATGCGGTTAATGGCTTTTAAAAGGGTAGATTTCCCTGATCCTGAAGGACCAATCAAGGCTGTAATTTCCTTTGGAGCAAAGTCCAAGGAGACGCTATTTAGAGCCTTCTTTTTATTGTAATAAACCGACAAGTCCTTGACTTGCAAAATTGGTTCTGTCATTCTATTTTCCTTTTTGTTGTCATTTTACTTTATCCAAAGTGACCCGATACATAATCGTTGGTCGATTGCAATTTCGCATTTTGGAAAATATTCGAAGTCTTATCGTACTCGATGAGGTTTCCAAGGTAGAAGAAACCAGTATAATCACTAGCACGGGCTGCTTGCTGCATGCTGTGGGTCACGATGACAATCGTATAATCCTTCTTCAACTCAAGCATGGTTTCTTCTAATTGCGCTGTCGCGATCGGATCAAGCGCTGATGCTGGCTCATCCATAAGTAAGATATCTGGCTTCACAGAGATGGCCCGTGCGATACAAAGTCGTTGCTGTTGGCCACCTGAAAGTGTCAGGGCTGATTTATGAAGGTCATCCTTGACCTGATCCCACAGAGCTGCCTGTTTCAAAGAAGTTTCGACCAATTCGTCCAAGATCTTCTTGTCTTTCACCCCAGCACGTTCATGCGGGAAGGTGATGTTTTTATAAATCGATTTGGCAAAAGGATTGGGCCGTTGGAAAACCATCCCAATGTGCTTGCGCATTTCATAAACATTGATATCTGGACGATTGACATCGATTCCTTCATACCAAATTTCACCCGTTACACGCGCAATATCGATGGTATCATTCATCCGGTTCAAACTACGGAGATAGGTTGATTTCCCAGATCCTGAAGGACCGATCAAGGCTGTAATCTTATTCTTTTCAAACTGCATGTCGACGCCTTTAATGGACTCGTTCGTTCCATAATAGACATGCAAATCTTTGGTCGATAGGACCACCTTTTCTTCAGGAAAAGTAATGATGTGTCTCTCATCCCAATTGTATTTTGACATTTCTTCTCCTTTAAGCAGATGTTAGTTTTTTATGGAGGTAACTTCCGAGTTTGCGCGCTCCAAAGTTAAAGATCAAGATAAAGATCAAAAGAACGGCGGCAGAACCGGCTGAGACTTCGATCGAGTCTGGAATAGTTCCTTCACTGTTGACCTTCCAGATATGGACGGCCAAGGTTTCAGCCTGACGGAAGATCGAAATCGGACTGGTCACACTAAAGATATTCCAGTTTGACCAATCAAGAGCTGGAGCCGATTGACCTGCTGTATAGATCAAAGCTGCAGCTTCCCCAAAGATCCGTCCTGAGGCTAAAACGACCCCAGTGATAATACTTGGAAGAGCTTCTGGTACCACGACATGAATCACAGTTTCCCAGCGAGACAAGCCCAATGCTAGACCTGCTTCGCGCTGCGTATGGTGGACGTGCTGTAAGCTATCTTCGATATTGCGGGTCATCTGTGGCAGGTTAAAGACAGTCAAGGCCAAGGCCCCTGAAATGATCGAAAATCCATATTTGAACTGGACAACGAAGACCAGGTAACCAAAAAGACCTACAACGACAGATGGCAAAGAAGACAAGATCTCAATACAGGTACGAACCAAATTGGTCAAACGACCTTTTTTAGCGTACTCAGAGAGGTAAATCCCAGCCCCAAGAGAAAGTGGGAAGGAAATCACCAAGGTAATGACCAAGAGGAAAAAGGAATTATACAATTGAATTCCGATCCCTCCTCCTGCTTGGTAAGAAGAAGATTTCCCAGTCAAGAAGTGCCAAGATACATGGGGCAAGCCACGGACCAAGATATAAAGGATCAATGAGGCAAGAATCGCAACGATGATCCCTGAAATAGCATACAGCACTCCTGTTGCAATTTTATCCATTCGTTTAGCGTGCATAGTTCTTCTTACCTCTTTCTTTCGTAATCAGTTTAATCACACTGTTAAAGGCAAGACTCATGAGGAGCAATACCAAGGCGAGTGACCAAAGAACATTGTTATTGACCGTACCCATGACGGTATTTCCGATTCCCATAGTCAAAATAGAGGTGAGGGTGGAAGCTGGTGTTGTGAGCGAGGTTGGTACCACTGCCGAGTTTCCGACCACCATCTGAATAGCCAAGGCTTCCCCGAAGGCACGCGCCATACCAAAGACAACCGCTGTAAAAATTCCTGAGCGGGCTGCCTTGAGTGTGACATGCCAAATGGTTTGCCAGCGTGTCGCACCCATGGCCATACTAGCTTCCCGGTAATGACGGGGAACAGCTCGGAGGCTATCGGTCGTCATAAAGGTGACAGTTGGCAGGATCATAACAAAGAGGACAAAGACCCCTGAGAGAATCCCAAAACCAGTCCCTCCAAAGAGACTACGCGTAAATGGGACGACCACTTGAAGGCCAATGAATCCATAAACAACTGAAGGAATCCCCACTAGGAGCTCAATGGCTGGTTGCAAGAAACGAGCTCCTTTAGGAGAGACTTCTGTCATGAAAACTGCTGCACCAATGGCAAACGGCGTTGCCAAGAGGGCAGAAAGCAAGGTTACAATAAAGGAACCTAGAATCATTGGTAGGGCTCCGAATTCCTTTGCAGCAGGATTCCAAGTACTCCCAAATAGAAAACTAAAGATATTGACTTTATTGACAAAGAAAGTCGATAAACCTTTTTGGGCCACGAAAATCAAAATCATGGCAACGACCACGACAATCAAACTCATGCATAGAAAGGTAATGGTTTTCCCAAATTTTTCTAGGCGGGAGTTTTTTGATTTCGTCAGCATTTTTTTTGCTACTTCGTTCATTTTTTACCTAATTCTTTTATTTTTTTGACACATTCCCTTTTAAATCACGGGTGACTTTCATGTCATTGATCGGGATATAACCCATCTTGCCAACAACCTTTTGCTGAACCTCATCGGTCATCATGTAGTCAATGAATTTTTTAGATAACTCATTGGGTTTCCCTTTCGTATACATGTGTTCGTAAGACCAGATCGGCCAGTTATTGTTGACGACATTGGATTTGGTTGGTTGATAGCCATTGAGCTTCATGGTTTTGACACTGCTGTCCAAGTAGGTAAAGGCAAGATAAGAGATGGCTCCTGGCGTTTGAGAAACAATATTTTTCACCATTCCGTTTGAGTCTTGCTCTTGAGCCTGCTTGGGTTGTTTGCCATCCATGATAATGGCATCAAAGACAGCTCGGCTACCAGAACCAACTGCCCGGTTCACAATCGTGATTTCAAGATCTGGACCTCCCAATTGCTTCCAGTTGGTATATTCACCCGTAAAGATCTTTCGCAATTGCTCTGTTGTCAAATTGTCGATTGAGATATTTTTATTGGCAATGATGGCTGTCCCTGCTACGGCTACCTGATGGTCGACCAGACTAGAGGCATCAATTCCAGATTTTTCCTCTGCAAAAAGGTCACTATTCCCAATATCCACAGCGCCTGATTGAACTTGTGAAAGTCCTGTACCAGAACCTCCTCCTTGTACATTCACAATCTTACCAGGATGTTCTTCAATGTAGCGATCTACTACTCCTTCAACCAAGGGTTGCAAGGCAGTCGATCCAACAGCAGTGATGGATTCTCCGCGATTGATCCAAGAAGCACAAGCAGATAAACTTCCTGCTAATGCGATCGTCGCTAGTCCTAGGATCAGCTTTTTAGACTTTTTCAAATCATGTCTCCTTGATATTTCACTATTTCACTTATGATTTTGACAAGTTTTTTTCAAAAAAACCTGTACTTCCACTATATCATAGAACGGGTTCTTTGCCCAGCATTTTACCTAAAACGAAGCCCCTTTGGATAGAAATTTTTCAGGGTCTGTCCGGTCACTTTGGCAAAGCCCAAACCATTGCCTTCAACAAGGACCTGGTACCATCCATTTGGATGCGTTTCCTTCAATTGAACCGTCTCTCCCGCCACATAATGAACAAAGTCCTCAGGCGTGATCGAAACGGTCTCTTTGACTTCACTCGGTCTCAATGCTAGACCAAGGGCAAAACTAGGTTCAAATCGATTTTTCTTGAAGGTCCCTAGGTGCAAGCCATTTCGGGCGATTTTTACTTTGCGCAAATCTGGTAAACCAAGTGGAACCAAGTAGAGTTCATCTCCAAAGGTTTCGAGGACACCTTCTAGAGTGATCTTCAAGTGTTTCTTAGCAAACTCCTGCCACCATTTCTTTTGTTCTGCAGATAATTGGTCCTTTTTGGAAGGGATTTTGGCAGGTCGGTTCTCTCCTAGATAACGGAACTTAGCAACAAATTGGCCCTCCCCTTTAAAGAGATGAGGATACATGCGCGCCGTTTCTGGATGGTCAATGCCTTCTGCCATACCATTGATCTTCTCGATCGTTTCCAATTCCAGCTCATAGTTTTCCAAAAGCCAGGATACAATCTCTTCATTTTCCTCAGGAGCCCAGGTACAGGTTGAATAAACCAAGTAACCACCTGGAAGCAACATCTTGAGAGCATCCTCTAGAATCTCTCTTTGAAGGAGACTACACTCTCGAGGATAATCGACAGACCAATAGTCCATGGCATCTGGTTGCTTGCGAAACATCCCCTCACCTGAACACGGGGCGTCTAGTACAATCAGATCAAAAAAGCCTGAGAAAACTTTGGCCAGACGATCGGCAGACTCATTGGTTACTAGCACATTTCGCGCACCAAAGCGTTCGACATTCTCTACAAGAATTTTCGAGCGGCCCTTGTGGATCTCATTGGAGACCAAGAGTCCCTGATTGTCCAAATAAGACAAGAGTTGGGTGGTCTTTCCGCCAGGAGCTGCGGCCAAGTCTAAGACCTTCATCCCTGGCTTCGGCTGAGCGACTTGGGCCACTATCTGTGCAGCTGGCTCTTGCGAATAGACCAAACCCGTTGCGTGCTCGATGGATTTTCCTGAGACCTTTCCATAATGTCCCCAAGGAGTATTGGGAATCGGATCATCAAATGCTTTTTGAGCTTCTTTCAAGGGATTAGTGCGAAAGGCCGATACTGCTTCTTGTTCAAAAGTCGCAAAAAAAGCAGCAGCATCCTCACCTAGAAGATGCTGGTATTTTTCTTTAAAACCATTGGGAAAATTCATTTAACTTCTCCCTTTCTTAAGATAGGTTTGAATTTCTGTTAACTTCACTTTTGGAACCATCATAATGGGTTCCACTGACTGGTAATTAGGTTTATCTCCATTTAGATTTAAAACGGTATAGCCCAACTGTTCCCCCATGATCGCAGCTGCAGCATAATCCCATGGCCAGATGTAGCTAAAATAAGCTAGAATCCCACCTGAGAGAATTTTTGAAAAACTAATACCGGCACTACCGTAAACCCGAATTCCAAGAGAATCCATGCCAAGATCGGCCATGCCCCAGTCATTTTTCTCAAGCATGCCGACATTTGAAGCAATCAAAAAGTTTTCCAGAGGTTGGTCCACAAAGGGGGTCAGTTCAACCTCATTGCGATAAACAGGGAATTCTCCACCCCCGTAAAAAAGGTGATCCCGCATCACATCGTAGATCAGGCCAAACTGACCAATTCCGTCTTCAAAATAGGCCACCATCACCGCAAAATCTTCCTTTTGGGTCACAAAATTATTTGTCCCATCAATGGGATCAATCACCCAAACGGATCCTTCTGAAATCGGTGAACGAAGGCCATCTTCCTCCGCAAAAATCCGATCTTCTGGGTAGCGATTTGTGATTTTTTCAACCAAATCCTTTTGAACATGTTGGTCCATCTGGGTTACTAAATCTGTCGGCCCAGTCTTTTTTGAGATCATCAAGTCATCATGGAGATGAAGACGCAAATAGTCTCCAGCCTCTAAAACGATTTGTTTAGCAAACTCTAATTTATTCTTCAAGAGAAAACCATCCTTCCTCTTTTTGCTTTGCAGCCTGGGTCGCACGATAGAGAGAATAACCGCTCACTTCTTCGAACTCCCGTCCAAGACGCTTTTCTTCTCCGATACTAGGCACGACCTTCTTAAAAGCGCGGTAGGCTTCCATGTATTCTTTGGCCTCTACCTTACTTTCATAGGCTTCTTCAACTTTATTGAAAAAAGAAAGCACTGAAGCAAGCTCTTCAGTGCTCCACGATAAGTCCAGTGGGTAACTATAATTTTTTTGCATTCGACATACTTCTTAGTTTATTTCTGCTCTTAGAGTGGCAGAGCGTAACTCTTGTTTGCGATAACTCCGTGGCAAGAAGGCCCGAATTTCATCTTCGTTAAAGCCAATCTGCATGCGTTTGTTATCTAAAATAATCGGTCTCCGCAAGAGACTTGGATTTTCCTCAATCAGACGGATCAAGGCTGAGATGGATAAATCTTCAACATCAACATCCAATTTTTGAAAAATTTTTGAACGAGTTGAAATAATGTCGTCTGTTCCGTTTTCAGTCAAGGCCAATATACTTGTCAACTCCTGTTTGCTCAAAGGACTTGTCATAATATTGTGTTCTTTAAATGGAACATCGTGCTTTTTTAACCAAGCCCGAGCTTTTCGACATGATGTACAACTCGGTGATAAAAATAATGTAATCATGTGGTTCACTTCTTTTTTATATATAACTATCTGACTCTATTATACAAAAAAATTAGGTGCTTGAAAAGCGCTTTTTTGATTTCTCGACGATTTTTCTGAATTTCAGTGGAAAAAAGAAATCCCTTTCATTTTTCCCAAGAAGAGGCACCAAAAAAAGGATTAGGAAAGCTCCTAATCCTCGTTCCAGTTTCGTGAAACTGCTTCATCTTCTTCTAGTTGCGCCACTAGTTGATCGATCCCATCGAATTTGACCATTTCTCGAATCTTATCTAACCAATGAATGGTCAGGGTATGACCGTAGATATCTCCAGTAAAATCAAAGAGATTGACTTCGAAACGAAGCTCTTTTCCATCAAAGGTGACATTTTTCCCGACAGAAGCCATCCCACGGTAGGTCTGCCCTTTAAAATCGACATCGACTACATAAACCCCATCTGATGGGAGATAGGTCCGGTCAATCGGTGCTAGATTGGCGGTAGGATAGCCAATGGTGCGGCCACGCGCATCCCCATGCACGACGATTCCCCGACTGGATAAAGGGTGACCAAGTAGACGTGCAGCTTCTTTGACGCGTCCTTCCAGGACAGCCTGACGAATGCGGGTTGAACTAATCTTTTCCCCCTGATCCAATACAGGAGAAATGACTTCCACTTGACCATCAAAATAAACAGCTAAGTCAGAGGCATTTTTCTTATCAGAGCCAAAACTATAATCAAATCCAGCAATTAAAACTCGGGCCCTCAAGGCTTTGACAAATTGATCGACAAATTCTTTGGCGGTTTTAGAAGCAAAATCGGTCGTAAAATCAATGAGGAAGAGCTCATCCACACCTAGTTCGTTTAATTTTTGGAACCGATCCTCAGGGCTCTGCAAATGAAGTAGTAATTCTGGTTGGTAGCGAACAAAGGCTAACTTAGGAGATTCAGGGAAGGTTAACAAAGCAACCTTCAAGCCTTTTTCATCCGCTATCTGACGCGCCTTCTTAAAGAGTTCTTGATGCCCCAGATGCAGGCCATCAAAGTAGCCCAGAACCAAAACTGTCTCATTCTCCAAATGGATCTGGTTAGCAGTAGTTATCGTACGAATATTCATGAATTTATTGTAACACACTTTCTGTGAGAAAAACTTTTCGAGGTTTGTAAAGTTCTTCTCTTTTTTCTAAAATGGCCACTAATTTTCCTTGGTAAAAAGCAGCTAACTCTTTGGAGTCACTCTCAACTGGAATAAAGCGTCCCACTTGGACTTCGCCAACCTCTTCGACTGTCAGCTCTACTTTTTCAAGATCTCCGGTGCCAATTTCAAGTGGGTAAAGGAAGCTCAAATCTCCTTGGGCTACTTTTTCAGCCACTTCTTCTAAGGTCAGAGCCTCTTCCAGTGACAAACCGGCAGCACTGGTCCGTGTCAGATGAGACATATGGGCTGCGTAGCCCAGTTTTTGACCCAAATCCACCGACAAGGTCCGGATATAGGTGCCCTTACTGCATTTAACCCGGAAACGAAAACGGGCTAGACTTTCTTCATAGCTAATCTCACTGGTGCGCGTGAATTCATAAATGGTTACCTGTCGGACAGGGCGTTCCACTTCTTCTCCAGCCCGTGCATATTCATAGAGCTTACGTCCATTGACCTTGACCGCTGAGTACATAGGCGGTACCTGCTCCATTTCTCCCACCATCTGCGCAATCATGCGGTCCACCTCTGTTGCATCTAAAGGGGCTTCCACTGGAGTCCGCTCTACGACTTCCCCACTGGCATCCTCCGTCGTGGTAGAAAATCCCAGAGTGATTTCTCCTTCATAGACCTTGCCTTCATCTTGCATGAATTCGACCATCCGTGTCGCCTTGCCAACTGCAATCGGAAGCACTCCCACCACATCTGGATCCAGCGTTCCCCCATGGCCAATCTTCTTGGTACCTAGGATTTTCCGCAGTTTAAAGACCACATCATGTGAGGTCATGCCTGCTTCTTTTTTAACATTGATAATTCCGTCCATCTGATTTGCTCTTTCTAACTCTTGTGTAACCATCCGGGTCACCGACCCTTTATTATACCACGAAACAAGACTTCTTGTCCCTCTTTCCCCCTTCCCATGAGCTCCTAAAAAATCCCGTAGCAGATTTCAGACTTTTTAAAATGGGTTTGATACAATAGAAACCGAAAGAAGGTGTAACATATGTTAATGTATGATGTTATTGTGATTGGATTTGGTAAAGCTGGTAAAACACTCGCAGCGAAATTATCAAGCCAAGGAAAAAAAGTCGCTCTGATTGAAAAGAGCAAATCTATGTACGGTGGTACTTGTATCAATATCGCTTGTATTCCCACCAAGACCTTGATTGTTGCAGCAGAAAAAGGCTTGGATTTTGAGCAAGCCATGAATGAGAAAAATGCAGTCACTACTCGTCTCAATGGCAAGAACTACGCAACCATTGCTGGAACTGGTGTAGACATTATCGACGCGACGGCTCGTTTCGTTTCTAACAAGGTCATCGAAATTCAAGCTGGAGATGAAAAGGAAGAATTGACAGCTGAAACCATTATTATTAATACTGGTGCAGTGCCAAATGTCCTTCCGATCCCAGGTTTGGCTGAAAGTAAATTTGCTGTGGATTCAACCGGTATTCAACGTTTGGAAAATCTACCTAAACGCCTCGGCGTCCTTGGTGGTGGACCAATCGGATTGGAATTTGCTCATCTCTATAATACCTTGGGTAGCCAAGTAACGGTGCTGGATGCTTCTGAAACATTCTTGCCACGGATCGAGCCAAGTATTGCAGCTCTTGCAAAAAGCTACCTTGAAGAAGACGGTATTCAATTCTTGCAAGGCGTTCATACCCAAGAAATCAAAGATGGCCAAAACAGCTTAACGGTTGTCACAGATAAGGGAGACTTTGAGTTCGATATCCTTCTCTACGCAACAGGACGGAAGCCAAACACAGCTGGACTTGGTCTTGAAAACACAGACATCCAAGTCACTGATCGTGGAGCGATTCAAGTCAACCGTCATTTGGAAACCAGCGTCCCTGGTGTCTTTGCAGTTGGGGATGTCAATGGTGGTCCTCAATTCACCTACATGTCACTCGATGACTTCCGCATTGTCTTCAACTACCTTACAGGTGATGGTAGCTACAATCTCGAGACTCGTAGAAATTATGCAACAACACTCTTTATTGCTCCTCCACTTGCCCAAGTCGGCTTGACCGAGCAAGAAGCACGTGACAAAGGACTTCCAGTTGCTGTTAAAGAATTGCCAGTTGCTGCCATGCCACGCGGACACGTCAATGCAGACCTTCGAGGTGCTTTCAAAGCCGTGGTCAACCCAGAAACCAAAGAAATCCTTGGAGTGACGCTCTTTGGAGAAGCTGCAGGCGAAATCATCAACCAGATCACCATGGCCATGGACAACAAGATCCCTTATACTTACATCGCACAACAAATCTTTACCCACCCAACCATGGCAGAAAACCTAAACGATCTCTTTGCGATTTAAATAGAATAAAAACGCTGGAAAATTTTTCCAGCGTTTTTTAGTTTAAGAATTCACAGACAGCCTCTTGAAATACTTTATTTTCTTCATAAAGAGCATGACCAGAGTGCTTAAGAATGAGGAGTTGACAACCTGAAATCGCTTTTGCTAGTTCCTTAGATCCGTCCACACCGACCACATCATCTTCAAGGGCACCAAGGATCAGGGTCGGACAATGAATTTCCTTTAAGACCTCAAGGCTATCGTGAGTAAGGCATGATTGAGACTGAATAGCAATTCGTTTTTCATCTTTGATTCGTCCCAAGCGACCCATGATATTATAAAGCAACCGCGACTTTTGATAGCTCTTTTGCGTATAGGAATGCTTTGCAATATCCAGCATGAGATGCTTAAAATTTCCAGATTGACTGAGTTTTTGCCAATGCTCAATTCGTTCTCTAGCAAGTTGACTAGGCTCCGCTGTTGTCACAGCTAGGATGAGCCTTTGAACCCTTCCTGGAAAATCTACAGCTAACCATTGAGCAATCATTCCACCTTGTGAAATCCCCATAACATAAGCGGTATCGAGGTTTAGTGTCTCCATTGCTTCTGCTAGATCTGCTGCCATATCCCGTGTCGTATAACCCTGCCTCAACTCATTAATTCGAGAAAAAACATAGATTTTATAGCGCTTAGCAAGTAGACGATAAGAGAGGGAAAAGAGCTGGGCCTTTCCTTTAACCGTCTGCACCCCATCCCCCAAGCCTGGTATGATAACGAGAGGCTTCTTTCCTTTTCCAAATGTCACATAGTCCATGGTTTTCCCATTCATGGACAAGGTAGCGTTCTTAGCTGAATACAAAGGTTATTCCCCCTTCAAGGCATCAAACTTAGCCTTCATGGTCGGATTCTTCCGAGTCAATTTTTTAACAGAAACATCATCCAGCTTGTTATTGGCAAGTCGGAGTTGATTTTCTGATGTGGTCAAGAATTTCTTGACCTCTTCCATGCGTTTGATGGCTTTGTCGATTTCATCGATGGCCTTGCCAAAGTTGACTGAGGCTGAATTGTAGTTCTTAGCAAAGGCAACCTTGAAGGCGTCTAGGTCTTCTTCAAAGTGGGTAATATCAATATTTTGTTCACGGACAAGCGCCAATTCCTGCTTGTATTTAAGGGAATTAAGGGCCGCATTGCGCAAGAGACCAATCAATTGGATAAAGAATTGAGGACGCACAACATACATCTTCTCATACTCGTGGCTAACATCGACAATCCCTGTATTGAAGTAGTCGTTATCTGCCTCAAGCATGGTCACTAAAACCGCATATTCACAGTTCTTTTCTCGACGATCCTTGTCCAATTCCTTGTAGAAATCCGCATTCTTATGCTTCTTCTCTGTCCCGTCAGCTTCATTCTTCATCTCGAACATAATGGAGATAATCTCCACCCCATTTTCATCGCACTCGCGGAAAATAAAGTCGCCTTTAGACCCACGTGCAGAGACCTTGTTGTCCTTTTCAAAATAGGCATTTGGGAAGGCAAAACTGCGAACCTTGTTGAATTCACTTTCCGCATACTGTTCCAGACTTTCCCCGATGGCCTTGGTCGACTGTTGGGCCTTAAAATTCTTGTAGAACTCGACCTGTTCATTAGCCGCTTTAAGCTGGGCTTCATAGTTTTGCTTAACAGAAGTCAGAGAAAGCTCGTTTTCTTTTTCTTGTAATAGGAGCTGATTTTTGACCTGATCTCTTTCTTTCTCTAGATCAGACAGTGTTTTTTGAAGCTGATTCTCATGCTCCAAGCGCAAGGTGGCCAATTGATTCTCCAGTGCTTGCACTTCTTTTTCTTTCTCTAGCAAGCTTTGGCTAGCTGTTTGCTCCACCTCTTTTTTAGCCAATTCTTTTTCAGTATCAAACTGTTGAATCTGGTTTTGTAACCGGGCAATTTCTTGGTCCTTCTTAGCTAACTTCTCTTGCTGCTCATTAAGGGCCTTTTGTTCAGCTAAAGCCAACTCCTGCCGAATTCGCTCATGAATTTCTTTGTCAAACTCTGCTGTCCGTACCTGTGACAAGAGTTCGCTGTATTGACTTTCATTGACTGTAAAGACTTCCCCACAGTTGGGGCACTTGATTTCGTTCATAGCATGCCTCTTTCTCTATTCTTAGTATATTATATCATGCCACCAGTAAAATCAAAACCAACAAACGAGGCTTGCTCCTACTATTTCCCTTCACAATTTAGTTAATGACTGTGAATAGAGTAAGTGAGAGGATTTGAAAAACAGAACGATGACCATTAAAACTTCCCGCCGTGAGAAAAGCAGGAGAAACAAATCTATTTCTCCTGCTCGGTAGATTTGAGACGGAAGGCTCAAATCTAAGGTATGGAATCCCAAAGGGAGTCGCTACCGTCCGTCCTCACCAAAGGGAAGTTGATAAAAGGACAAAACCAGCAAGCTAGGCTTACTGGTTTCAGTTTATTTCTTTTCAATCGGAGCGACACTGGCTAAGAGTTTTTTGAGACCCACTTCTGGGAAGTTGATCTTGAGTTCTTGGGTACTACCACTACCAGATACTTCAAGCACAGTTCCTTCGCCCCACTTCTTGTGAATGGCAATGTCGCCAATGGACCAAGCAATGCTTTCTTTAGCGCTAGAACGGTTGCTATTGCCAAAGGGGAGACTTGATGATGTGAGAGTACTTGGAGCTGCTTGTCTCTTGCGCTCTTGAAGGGCTTGTGACAGGCTCATTCCTTTTCCAAAGGTCGTTCCGCCTCCATTGCTATAAGAAGCCTTAAAGCTAGTGTTGACTGGACGGGCTAATCCTTGGTAGGTCAATAAATCCGAGCTAATTTCATTGATGAAACGCGTCGGCCGGTTGTAGCTGGTCCGTCCAAAGAGCAAACGAGAGTTGGCATTGGTCAAGATGAGAACCTTCTCTGCCCGCGTGATCCCTACATAAGCCAAGCGACGCTCTTCTTCCAACTCATCTGGATCCTCTGCTGCACGAGTAAGAGGAAAGACATTTTCTTCCATTCCAATCAAGAAGACGACTGGGAACTCCAATCCCTTTGCTGCATGAAGAGTCATCAAGGTGACTTCTGAAGTTTCTTGGGCCCCATCATCTGTATCGGCAATCAAAGCCAAATCGTTCAAGAAACGACTCAAGGTTTCCACACCTGATTCGTCTTCGACGGTCTCTCCATTTTCATCAAAATTCTTGGTAACAGATAGGAACTCTTGGATATTCTCGATGCGGGCCTGACTTTCCAAATTTCCCTGATTGGTTAGGGCCGTCATATAGCCCGTCTTGTCAAGGACTTCTTCGACCAACTCTGTAATGGTCAGCTGGTCCAATCTTTCTCTCAAATCAAGAATGAGATTGGCAAAGTCCCAGATGGCTTGGGCAGCCTTTCCTTTGATGCCAGAGAGCATGATATTGGCTGAAGCATCCAGGAGTGAGGACTCTTGCATTTGAGCAAAGGCACGAATCTTATCCACTGTACCTGGCCCGATTCCCCGCTTGGGTTCATTGATAATGCGTTCAAAACTGATATTGTCACTGAGGTTGGCAATCAAGTTCAGATAAGCAATGACATCCCGAATTTCCTTCCGGCTGTAGAACTTGGTTCCCCCTACCATGGTGTAGGGAATGTTGGACTTGAGCAGGGCTTCTTCAATGGTCCGGGACTGGGCATTGGTCCGGTAGAGAACTGCAAAATCACGGTGTTTGTAGCCAGCTTCGCGACTCAGCTCTTCAATGGTTTTAGCAACAAAGACCGCTTCATCCTGCTCGTCATTAGCCCGGTAATAGACAATCTCTTCCCCGTCTTCATTTTGTGTCCAGAGATTTTTCGGACGGCGGTGGCGATTGTTTTTGATGACATCATTGGCTGCTTGCAGGATAGTTTTAGTAGAACGATAATTTTCCTCTAACAAAACGACCTTGGCATCAGGATAATCCTTCTCAAAGTCCAGGATATTCTGCATATCTGCTCCCCGCCAGCCATAAATAGACTGGTCCGCATCCCCAACGACACAGATATTTTTAAAACGTGAAGCCAAGAGTTTGACCAACTGGTATTGGGCATGGTTGGTATCTTGATACTCGTCTACGTGGATGTATTGGAACTTCTGCTGGTAATAGGTCAGCACATCTGGATGCTGATCAAAAAGACGCAAGGTCAGCATAATCAAATCATCAAAGTCCACTGCTTCTGACTGACGGAGTTCCTTTTGGTAAGCCTCATAACACTTGGCGACGATCTGGGTGTACATATCTCCCGCCTGGGCAGCATAGGCTACTTCATCGATCAGGTCATTTTTAGCATTGGAAATAGTCCCTAAGATGGTCCGTTCATTCCATTTCTTAGGATCCAAATTCAAGGACTTCAAGATCCGCTTCATCAAGGTCCGTTGCTCACCTGGATCGACAATGGTGAAGTTACGATTGTATCCAATATGATCCGCATCTCGACGGAGGATACGCACACACATGGAGTGGAAGGTGGCAATCAAGCAGTCTTGGGTTGCTGGATTCAATTGATAAGCCCTCTCCTTCATCTCCCGAGCAGCTTTATTGGTAAAGGTAATGGCCAAAATATTCCAAGGATTGACCATTTTTTCATCGATCAAGTAAGCGATACGGTGGGTCAAGACACGTGTCTTACCAGAACCGGCCCCCGCCATGATCAAGAGGGGACCTTCTGTCGTTTGGACCGCCTCTGCTTGGCGATCATTCATACCATTCAATAAAGGATTCATCTCATACTCCTCATTCATTCAATCGTTCTATTATACCATATTTTCGCCCTTTCTCCTTCTGGAAACAGTTGGCATCATTTGAATTTTGCACTCAAAAAGGCTATAATAAAGGCTTAAGAAGAACGAATATTTCCTCATCAACAACGATCTAAGTTTTTCGCTTAGGAGGAAATCTACAGAAGTCTGGAGGAGTTATCAGTGAATCAATCACAAAGTAATTTAAAACTAGCCGAACGTGGAGCCCTGATCAGTATTGTCGCCTACCTGATTCTTTCCGCAGCTAAATTAGCAACGGGACATCTCCTTCACTCCTCCAGTTTGGTCGCCGATGGTTTTAATAACTTATCAGATATTATCAGTAATGTCGCCCTTCTCATTGGCATTCGCATGGCCCGCCAGCCAGCTGACCGCGACCACCGATTTGGTCATTGGAAGATTGAAGATCTAGCTAGCCTGGTAACTTCCATCATCATGTTTTATGTGGGCTTCGATGTCCTACGAGATACCGTTCAGAAAATCCTCAGTAGAGAAACAACTGTCATTGATCCTTTAGGAGCTATTGTCGGAGTTGGCTCAGCCCTTGTCATGTTTGCAGTCTATCTTTACAACCGCACCTTAGCTAAGAAAGCCCAATCCAAGGCCCTCAAGGCAGCT